>CALPPA020000200.1 GCA_943325355.2 Klebsiella pneumoniae
AGGCAAAAGAAAAACAAAATATGAATACTAAGATTCTGTTCCGTAGTTTACTACTTTTCTTCTTTTGCATAGTTAAAATAAATGCTCAAGAGATTTTGACTATCGAAAATGCTGTAAAAATAGCATTGGAAAACAATTTTGAAATAAAAATGGCATCCAATAATCTGGATATAGACAAAACAAATCTCGCTATCGGAAATGCAGGAATGTTGCCCAAAGTAACAGCAAACTTAGTCGATGCCAATAGGATTGAAAATAGTACCCAAACGCTGCAAAACGGGACAGTTAACACACTCGACAACGCCAAAAATAATTCATTGAATTACGGTGTTGGACTGGATTGGACTGTTTTTGATGGTTTCAAAATGTTTGCTAGATTAGATCAATTAAAAGAATTACAAAAATTAGGAGAAGCCCAATTAAAACGTACCATAATACTAAAAATCAGCGAAGTAAATGCTGTTTATTTCGATTTAGTGCAGCAACAACAACAATTGTCAGCATTAGACACGACCATAGTAATTTCGACCCAACGATTGACTTTGGCTCAAAATAGGTTTAACATAGGAAAAGCTTCTAAATTAGAAGTTTTGAATGCGCAAGTGGATTTAAACACTGACAAAGTAGCGCTACTGAGACAGAAAGAATCCTATGCTAACCGAAAAATTATTTTGAACCAAATTCTAGCTAGAGATTCTAAAGTAGATTTTAAAGTGGTGGACCAAGTTAAAGTTGACGACAAATTAGTTCTGGCAGAATTAATAGCCTTAGCAGAAAAACAAAATCCTCAATTAGAATCAGAAATAATCAACAAAAGAGTTTCTGAATTACAATTAAAACAAATCAAAGCTGATCGTTACCCAAGAATAAATTTGACCACTGGTTATAACTTTTTAGATAGTGAATCGAGTTTGGGTTTTACTGCTGCATTTTCAGCTCGTGGTTTCAATTATGGACTTAGGGCATCATTAAATGTGTTTGACGGTTTCGCACAAAATAGAAACGAAAAGATTGCCAAAATTCAATTGGATAATTCTAAAATTGCAATTGAACAGCAAAGTCTTTTGTTAAATTCAGAATTACACATAGCATTCCAAACCTATTTGACAAACTTAGAATTAATAGATTTAGAAGAAACTAACGAAGCCATTGCCAAACAAAACCTAAGTATTACAGTTGACAAATTTCGTATTGGAACCATAACTACTATAGAATTCAGGGCAGCACAATTGAACTATATCAATGCCAAAGTACGCAACAGTAATGCTCAATTTCAAGCCAAATTATCGGAGATTGCTTTAAAAGAATTAGCGGGAAATATGACTTTTTAAAATCTTACTTTTAGTCAAAATAAATTACAAAAAGACTTTAAGTTTGTCTCTTTATGACTTTGACCCTCGAGAAACATTGATTATATTTGCCACTTTGAAAATTTACTTTAGAGACAATGAAAATATCTTACAACTGGTTAAAACAATTCATAAAAATAGATTGGAAATCCGAGGAAACGGCTGCTTTATTGACCGATTTAGGTCTTGAAGTAGAAATGGTCGATAAATACCAATCGGTTAAAGGTGGATTGGAAGGTATTGTTGTAGGCCACGTTCTTACTTGTGTTCAACATCCTGATGCGGACAGATTGAAAGTTACAACTGTAGATTTAGGTGATGGCATTCCTGTTCAAATTGTTTGTGGTGCTGCCAATGTTGCTGCTGGACAAAAAGTACCCGTAGCCACCATTGGAACCACATTATACGACAAAGAAGGTGTTGCTTTTCAAATAAAAAAAGGAAAAATTAGAGGTCAAGAAAGCCACGGAATGATTTGTGCCGAAGATGAATTAGGTCTTGGCGAAAGTCACGAAGGCATTATGATACTTGATAATACTATCAAAGCTGGAACGTCTGCTGCAAGCGTTTTTAAAATTGAAAATGACGAAGTTTTCGAAATTGGATTAACCCCAAATCGTGCGGATGCAATGAGCCATTTTGGCACAGCAAGAGATTTAAGAGCTGGTTTATTACAATCCGGAGTCAATGTAGAATTAATCACACCATCCGTTAGCAATTTTAGAGTTGACAAAAGAATTTTGAAAATTGATGTGGATGTGAAAGCGCCACTTTTAGCTCCTAGATATTGTGGTGTTACTATTTCTGGAATTATAATAAAACCATCTCCTGCTTGGTTGCAAAACCGATTAAAAGCCATAGGAATCAATCCAAAAAATAATTTAGTCGACGTTACTAATTATGTTTTACATGATTTAGGACAACCGCTTCACGCCTTTGATGCTGCGAAAATCAATGGTAAAATTAGTGTAAAAACACTTCCTTCAGGAACTAAATTCACGACACTTGATGATGTGGAGCGAACTTTGCACGAAGAAGATTTAATGATTTGTGACGAAAATGGTCCTTTGTGTATTGCAGGTGTTTTTGGAGGTAAAAATTCTGGAGTTTCAGAAACTACCACTTCTATTTTCTTGGAAAGTGCTTATTTCAATCCGGTAAGCATTCGCAAAAGTGCCAAAAGACACCAACTAAATACTGATGCTTCGTTCCGTTTTGAAAGAGGAATTGATCCAACCATCACAGAATATGCGCTCAAACGCGCTGCTTTATTGATTAAAGAAGTATCGGGTGGCGAAATCACTTCCGATATAATTGATATTTATCCGAAGAAAATTGAAGATTTTCCTGTGGTTTTGAATTTTAATAATGTTAAGAAAATTATTGGTCAGGAATTGCCAAAAGAAACTATTAAAAACATATTAGTTTCATTAGAAATTAAAGTAAACAGTGTTTCTGATGCTGGATTAGGTTTAACAATTCCTGCTTATAGAGTTGATGTACAAAGAGAAATTGACGTTATCGAGGAAATTCTTCGAGTGTATGGTTATAACAATATCAAATTTTCTGATAAACTGAATGCAACAGTTTCTAACGCACCAAGAACCGAAGATTATAAAGTTCAAAACATTATTGCAACCCAATTGAATTCGCAAGGATTTAATGAAATGATGGCGAATTCACTGACAACTTCTACTTATGTTGAATTATCTGAAATGCTAAAAGCAGAACACAATGTATTGATGTTAAATCCATTGAGTAATGATTTGGCTGCAATGCGACAATCATTATTATTCTCCGGATTGGAAGCGATTTCGTATAACATCAATCGTAGAAATTCTGACTTAAAATTTTTCGAGTTCGGAAAAACCTATCATAAATTCGAATCCGGTTACGAAGAACACAAACATTTAACGATGTTTATCACGGGAAACCGGAATCAAGAAAGTTGGACCAATGAACAAAAACCTACCGATTTCTTTTTATTCAAAGGGTATGTTAATGGAATTCTATCAAGATTGGGGATTCAAAAAACGCAAAACCTTCCTTTGACTTCCGATGTTTTTTCGGAAGGAATCGCAATTGGTTTGGGGAATGATATTCTTGTAGAATATGGAGTTGTGAAAAAATCCATCTTAAAACATTTTGACATCAAACAAGAAGTTATATTCGCTGATTTTAATTGGGCTTTGATTTTAAAACTGCTTTCCAATAAAATTAAATTCACCGAAATCCCAAAATATCCTGAAGTTCGCAGAGATTTGTCTTTATTATTGGATGACAGCGTTTCTTTTGATTCAATCTATAACATTGCGAGACAAACCGAGAAATCGCTTTTAAAAGAAATTAATTTATTTGATGTTTACCAAGGCAAGAATCTTCCAGAAGGTAAGAAATCCTATGCTGTGAGTTTCACCATCCAAGACAATACAAAAACCTTGACCGATGTTCAAATTGATAAAATTATGAACAAGTTGCAAAAGAATTTTGAAACGGAATTGGGTGCGAGTTTGAGGTAATTTTTGAATCCTATAAGGCAATTAAGCTCATTTAAGACATACTAAATTAAAGCAAAATGCCAATACTGATTCAGGATTGGCATTTTTATTTTAAAATATACCATTTGGGCATAATTAGTTTTTGATAATAATTTTTCCTCAGTTCGAGTGATTTTCGACAGAAAATTGTATCGAGAACAGGAAAATTATCATTAAAAACGGTTCTCGATACATTTTTTGTTCCGTTTCTCTACACAAAAAACACTCGAACTGACGTTTTTAATAATTGCACCCAACGGGTTAAAACAAATCTATTGATATTTATACAGATTAGGAATTCAATTCCTAATCTGCAAGAAATTTTACAAAAAAAATCCCACATTGCTGTGGGATTTTCTATATTCAAACGATTAAAAAATTATTTCTTTTTCTCGTTTTTTTCCATTTTGGCTTTCAAACCAGCAAGAATATCATTTGCATCACCTAAAGTAGAAGCTGGTGCATTTGTGTTAGAAGCAACTGCTTCTTGAACCGCTTTCACTGCTTTCTCTTCTTCCTCACGGAAAATAGCTGTGTGAGA
>CALPPA020000201.1 GCA_943325355.2 Klebsiella pneumoniae
AGCGAATTTTCTAAAGTTGGAAAAAATTCTGGAATCGTTTTTTCGAAAATTACAAAATTTTGTGAAGAAAATAATATTTCAATTAGCGGAAAGCCATTCATTATTTATCGTACGTATGACACCACTAATGAATTAACAAAACTTTCTATTTGCATTCCTATCAAAGACCCAATATTTATTTCTGAAGGAAGTGATATTTCATCTGATACACTTAAACCATTTCAAGCTATTAAGACTACTTTGACTGGAGATTATTCTCATACCAAAAAAGCATTGGATAAAGCTTTAGCCTATTTTCGTTCAAAATATATCAAGCCAGATACCAGTTTTTCTCATATTGAAGTATTCGCTATTGGCAAAAAAGAAATAAATAACCCTTCAAAATGGACTACGGAAATTTATTATCCAATAAAACAAAGAGTAGTAGCTAAGTCAACTGAAATAATTCCGGAAACGACCGAAGAAATAGCACCAAAACCTCCAGTGGAAAAGGAAATTCCTTCTGAATTTTAACAATATTGTTATGTTGATTAAACCTTTTGAATAAATTGTATTCAAAGAAGATAAAAAATAGCCTTGCAAGAAGAAAAGAAATTCATTGAGGAATTATTAAATCCAAAAACGCAAAACCAAGCGTTTGAGATTCTCTTGAAAAACTTTCAAAAACCGCTTTATAATCATATCCGAAACATAGTTTTAAACCACGATGATACTGATGATGTTTTGCAAAACACTTTCGTGAAAGTGTTTCAAAACCTGGATAAATTTAAAGGGGAAAGCAAACTTTTTTCTTGGGTGTATCGCATTGCTACCAATGAGGCTTTAACTTTTTTAAATAAAAAAGCAAAATCAGGTGGAGTGTCTTCGGAAACATTACAAAACAAAACAATCGATAATTTAAAAGCTGATCTCTATTTTGATGGTAACGAAATTCAAATAAAACTACAAAGAGCAATCGCTATATTGCCAGAAAAACAGCAATTAGTTTTCAAAATGAAATATTTTGAAGAGTTAAAATATGAAGAAATATCAGAAATTTTAGGAACATCAGTCGGAGCTTTGAAAGCTTCTTATCATATTGCAGTAAAAAAAATAGAATCTTTTGTAACGACAAATTAAACCCTTTGAGACTATATATGTCTAATGAGTATTATGAAAACATTTAAACTAGAAAACGAACCGAAAATAGAATCAGGATTTAAAACTCCAGAGCATTATTTTGATGATTTTTCGGCAAGAGTAATGCAACAATTACCAGAAGAAGAACCAAAAACAATTTCTATTTTCTCCAAAAGAAAAACTTGGTTCTATGCAGCCGCTGCAATTTTGATATTCGGATTATCGATACCTATTTACAATCAATTTAATAGTCCTTCCTCTGAAATAGATGATGCAACTTTGGAAAATTATATTACCTATCAATCCTCTGTTTCTAATACAGATTTAGTAAATCTTCTTAATGAAGAAGATATTCAAAAAATGAGTATTGACTTGAATATCGAAGATAAAACTATTGAAAACGAGCTGACTGAAAACAAAAATTTAGAATACTATTTATTAAATTAAGATAAAATGAAAACAAACAAACTAGTATTGATTATCCTATTTTTACTTACGATTCAGGTATTTGCTCAGCCTCAAAGAGGAGAAAAAAAAGAACAAATCAAAGCATTAAAAGTTGGTTTTATAACCACTGAATTGGAGTTAACATCCGATGAAGCCTCTAAATTTTGGCCAATTTTTAATGCCTTCGAAGATAAACAATTTGAACTGAGACAACAAAAAATGAAAGCTTTCAAGGGAAGAATAGATTCTGATTTAGACAAAATGAGTGAGAAAGAGGCTTCTGCCCTACTTGCCCAAATGGAAACTAATGAAGATGAATTATACCAAGCTAGGAAAAAATTTATTGCCAGCTTGAGGGGTGTTTTGCCTTCAGTAAAAATTATAAAATTGAAAAAAGCCGAAGACGATTTTAATAGAAAATTGTTGCAACAGTATCGTGACAAAGGTCCTCGGAAATAATTTTTCAAACTTTTAATTTTATATTTTAAACCCAAAAACAGTAGTAACAGTTTTTGGGTTTTTTATTTTTAGATAATTTAATTAATGTCTACGAACTTGATTTAAATATATTTAATACATTGATTATAACTATCAGAATTGTTATTTTATTTTATTGGCACAGTAATTGGATATTAAGAAATAAATAACTTAATACTATAAATTATGAAAACTCAAATAGTAATTCTTCTCGCCGTATTGTCCTCATCTTGTGCTATACAAACAGAAGGACAAAACAGAACCATTGTAAATGCAACCAATTCTGAAATTAGCGATAATTTAGATTTAAGAGTTGTTGCTTCTATTTTTGGGGATTCGAATACTCTTCAGGATTTTGAAAGAAGACTGAATGATCCTAAACTCCAAATATCAAATTTAGATTTGAACAACGATAATCAAGTAGATTACTTAAGAGTTATTGAATCTGTAGAAAATAGAACACACGTTGTTATTATACAATCTGTTCTTGATCGAGATTTATATCAAGATGTAGCCACTATTGAGGTGGAAAAAGACAGATACAATCAAGTCCATATTCAAGTTGTAGGAAATACTTATATGTATGGCCAAAATTACATTTATGAACCTATTTATTATACAACACCACTTATTTATGCATCGTTTTGGATGTCAAGTTATCGTCCCTATTATTCCGCTTGGTATTGGAATTATTACCCGAGCTATTATTATGCTTGGAATCCATATCCAGTTTTTAGATATAGGTATAATGTAAATAATTGCCTTAATAGGTATTATGGCTACAACAATTACAATTATGTAAACCATAGAAGAAGCAGTAATGCAGTTAATATTTACAATTCAAGACGTTCAAATGGTTATGAAAGACAAAACCCCAACTATTCTTTTGAAAGAAGAAATTCTAATGTAACTAATCGCTACGAATTAGATCAAAATAGAAACATAAGAAATAGTAGTTCAAGAAACGAAGTTGGATATTCTCAAAACAGGAATGAATCGCCAAGAGTTTCCTCTCGGCAAAGAACAGAACCTCAAAGAGTTTATTCTCAAAACAGAAATGAATCTCCAAGAGTTTCCTCTCAGCAAAGAACCGAACCTCAAAGAGAGTATTCTCAAAACAGGAATGAATCTCCAAGAGTTTCCTCTCAGCAAAGAACGGAACCTCAAAGAGAGTATTCACAAAACAGGAATGAATCGCCAAGAGTTTCTTCGCAACAAAGAACGGAACCTCAAAGAAATTATTCCCAAAATACGAATGAATCTTCAAGAGTTTCCACTCAGCAAAGAACTGAACCTCAAAGAACGACAACCCAACAAAGAACTGAATCTCGGGCAGATAATAGTTCTTCAAGAAATTCAAATTCAGCAGACAATAATAATGCTTCAAGAAACGGCAATAGAAGAACTTAATATTCCTAAAATTTATTTTAAAACACGGTTCATTTGACCGTGTTTTTTTTTTAATTTAAAACCAATACTATTTATAAAAAGATTAAATTTGAAAAGTTTTTTAAAAAATTTAGATGAGTGTTTCGCATAAAGACTTACATAGTAAGTTAACATTAGGAGGTTTATTAGTTTCTTTAGGAATAATATATGGTGATATTGGAACCTCACCATTGTACGTAATGAAAGCCATAATTGGCATCCATATTATAAATGCAGATATTGTTCTAGGAGGAATATCTTGTGTTTTTTGGACATTAACTTTACAAACCACAATCAAATATGTACTTATAACTTTAAGTGCAGACAACCACGGTGAAGGGGGGATTTTTGCCTTATACGCCTTGGTCAAAAAGACCAAAATACAATGGTTGATAATTCCTGCTATTATTGGAGGCAGTGCCTTACTCGCCGACGGAATTATCACGCCACCCATTTCTGTTTCTTCAGCTGTTGAAGGGATTAAAAATATTTATCCAAAAATAGATACAGTTCCTATAGTCATCGGAATATTATTCATTCTTTTTACCATTCAACAATTTGGATCAAAATTAGTTGGTCGCTTTTTTGCACCAATGATGCTTTTATGGTTTGGTATGCTAGGCGTATTAGGTTTAATTCAAATTACTAAACATCCTGAGGTATTAAAAGCTTTTAATCCATATTATGCTTATAATTTATTAAGTATTCATCCAGAAGGTTTTTATGTTTTGGGCTTTGTTTTTCTTTGTACAACTGGAGCTGAAGCCTTATATTCTGATATGGGACATTGTGGACGAAAAAACATCAGGATTAGTTGGATATTTGTAAAAACTACTTTGGTTTTAAATTACTTTGGTCAAGCAGCTTATTTAATTCATCATGAAGGACAAA
>CALPPA020000202.1 GCA_943325355.2 Klebsiella pneumoniae
AGCTTCTATTTGTTGAGCAGCTACTGCTTGCTGAAGAACGGGTTGAGTAGGCATTTGTTGTACATATGTTGTTTCAGACACATGTCCTTCAAGTGTTGTTCTAATGGTGATTTTAACATCATCCATCTCTAATTTAACTTCGGCAACTCCTGAATTTGCTACAAATTTGATTAGATTTTGAATTTCTTTTAAATCCATAATTATTTAGTTTTTAGTTTAAATTTAGTTATTATCATAAGCCCATTTTAGATAAATTGAACCCCATGAGAATCCGCCACCAAAAGCAGCAAATATAATTGTATCTCCTTTTTTAAATAAATGTTCAAAATCACTAAGAATTAGAGGTAAGGTGGCAGAAGTAGTATTTCCGTACCTTTCTATATTCATTAACACTTTTGAATCTTCTAATTCCATTCGACTTGCAGTTGCATCAATGATTCTTTTATTTGCCTGATGAGGAACTAACCAAGCAATGTCATCGTGTGTCAAATTATTTCTCGTCATAATTTGTTCGCATGCATCTGCCATATAAGTAACAGCATATTTAAAAACTGTTTTTCCGTCTTGGATAATATTGTGTTGATTATCAATAACTGTTTGTTCTGATGCTGGTAAAAGTGAACCTCCTGCCGTCATTTTTAAAAAATCTCTACCATCGCCATCTGTTCTTAGATACTCATCTTGCAATCCCAATCCCTCATAATTTGGTTCGAACAAAACTGCTCCCGCCCCGTCTCCAAAAATGATACAAGTGGCTCTATCTGTGTAATCCACGATTGAGGACATTTTATCGGCTCCAATAAGTAATACTTTTTTGTATCTTCCTGATTCAATGTAAGCAGCAGCGGTTGACATCCCAAATAAAAAGCTTGAACAAGCTGATTGTAAGTCGTAAGCAAAAGCATTTGTTGCTCCAATTTCTGTTGCAACATAAGCCCCAGTAGATGCTACAGGCATATCAGCAGTAGCAGTTGCCATAAGTAACAAATCTATTTCTAGGGGATCAATATTTGCTTTTTTTATTAAATCTTGGGCAGCTTTTATTGCCAAAAAAGATGTTCCTTTAGTGTCATCTTTAAGAATTCTTCTCTCTTTTATTCCTGTACGAGAGGTTATCCACTCATCATTTGTTTCAACTAATGTTTCAAGAATCTTGTTTGTAAGCACGTAGTCTGGAACATAAGCGCCAACAGCTGTGATTGCGGCTGTGATTTTATTCATTATTCTCTGTTATTTCTTAACAAATGCTACCATTTGTAAAATTTATAAAGGATTCGAAAATTACAAAAAAAAATCTTATCCTTTTGGTTTTAATAGTTCTATTTAATGAAAATTATTAACAACAAAAAAAACTCTCACTAGGTGAGAGTTTAAATATCATTTACAAAAATGTATTAAGCAACGGCTACAGATTTATCTATAACAACTTGCCCTCTATAATACATTTTTCCTTCATGCCAATAGGCTCTGTGGTATAAATGTGCTTCGCCAGTGATTGGGCAAGTAGCTATTTGTGCTACTGTAGCTTTGTAATGTGTTCTTCTTTTGTCTCTTCTTGTTTTGGAGATTTTTCTTTTAGGATGCGCCATTTTACTATATTATTTATCCGTTAATAGTTGCTTTAATTTGTCCCAACGTGGGTCAATATTTTCTTCTTTTTCTTCTTTTTTATTTTCTCTTTTCAGTTTTTCTACTGTTAATTCTTTCAGTTTTGCTAGGGCTTCCGTGTTTAAACTTCCATCTTTTATCCCGGGATGAATTCGTCTTAGAGGAACAGAAAGCACAATCATTTCATAGATATACTGTGAAATTTCTATTTGAAACTCTCCATGTGGAATAACAAGCAACTCTTCGTTGTCGTTATTAAAAACATCTCCAAAACGCACAATCAATTTCATTTTGCCTTTAATTGGCAAATCAAACTCTTCGTTTGTCATATCACAAGGAACATTTACACTTCCTTTATGTTTGAAAGAAAGTTCCATAATGGTACTTTTTTTCTCTAAAACTACATTTACTTTGATATTAGAATTATTAAATTCTTGATAGTCAAAGATTTCAAAGAACGAATTGCTTATTTGATATTCAAAATGATGTTTTCCTGTCTTTAATCCTATAAAAGGAATTAAATATTCTTTCGTCTTGTTCATTTCAACAGCAATTTGCCCCAAACTTCGGGAGTGCAAAGATATAAAATTATTGGAAATCTAATAATCTTATTTACCTTTTTTTATTTATATCTATTTTTCTTTTATTTTTAGCGGTTTTTGACTGATTTCCGCATATTGATTTCTTGAATTATAAATGTCAATTGCAAGATAAATCGCCTCTTTAAAAGAATTAAAGTCTGCTATTCCTTTCCCAGCAATATCATAAGCAGTTCCGTGATCTGGCGAAGTTCTTATTTTGTTTAATCCTGCAGTATAATTTACTCCATTACCAAATGACAAAGTTTTGAAAGGAATTAATCCTTGATCGTGATAAGTTGCAATAATGGCATCATATTTTTCATATTGATTGCTTCCGAAAAACCCGTCAGCTGCAAAAGGCCCAAAAACTAATGTCCCTTTTTCAGCTATTTTTTTTAACGCTGGTTTTAATATTGCTTCATCTTCTTTGCCAATAACACCGCCATCACCACAATGCGGGTTTAATCCCAATACAGCAATTTTTGGCTTGTTGATGCTGAAATCCTGTATCAAAGATTGTTTTATAGTTTCTATTTTTTTTATAATCAATTCTTCAGTAAGATGCGATGCAACTTCATTTAAAGGAATATGATCGGTCAATAAACCAACTCTCAAATTGTCTTGAACCATTAACATTAAAGCGTTCCCTTCTAACTCTTGGTCTAAATAATCTGTATGTCCAGGAAATTTAAATTCCTCTGATTGAATGTTGTATTTATTTATTGGAGCGGTTACCAAAACATCTATAAGTCTTTCTTTCAAAGCTTTGGTAGCTGTAACAAAAGATTTTATGGCAAATTTTCCAATTTTTTCATCGTTTACTCCAAAGTTTATCTCCACTCCTTCTTGCCAAACATTCAAAACATTGATTTTACCCAAAACTATTTGATCCAATCTGTCAATTCCGTGGAGCATTGCAGTAGCTTCAAAACTCTTTTTTACGAACGAAAGGACTTTTACGTTTGCAAAAATAACTGGTGTGCATAATTCCAACATTCGAGAATCTTCAAATGTTTTTAGAATAATTTCGCTTCCAATACCGTTTAAATCTCCTATTGAAATTCCGACGATTATATTTTCTGCTTTTTTTATCATGACATCCCGTTATTTATTGCTAATTTTGAAGTGCAAATTTAGTAAAATAAAATAAGAAATGTTTACAGGAATTATAGAAACACTTGGCACTGTCCAAGAAATAAAAAAAGACAAAGATAACCTTCATATTACACTAGCTTCAACCATCACTGATGAACTACAAATAGACCAAAGTTTGGCACATAATGGAATTTGTATGACTGTAGTAGCTATAAGTAAAAACCTTTATACCGTCACAGCCATTGGAGAAACAGTAAAAAAGACGAATATTTCTTATTGGAAAACAGGAGACATTGTTAATCTTGAAAGAGCAATGAAATTAGGAGATCGTCTAGACGGACATATTGTTCAAGGACATGTTGACCAAATTGGGAATTGTATATCAGCTTTAGAAACAAATGGGAGTTGGCATTACACTTTTGAATACGACGAAACTTTCAATAATATTACTATCGAAAAAGGTTCCATTACGGTAAACGGAGTGAGTTTAACAGTTGTAGATTCGAGAAATAATCAGTTTAGTGTGGCCATCATTCCTTATACTTTTGAACATACTAATTTTCAGAGCTTCGAAGTAGGAACAAAAATTAATCTTGAATTTGACCTAATTGGCAAATACATCTCTAAACTCTATTCCAAATAAATAGTATTTTTTTTAGTGCGAAAAAGGCAATGATTCAAATTTTATCATTGCCTTTTTTATTTTTGAAAACCAAGTAGATTACATTGTTCTCTTTTGTTTCTCTACAAAATTATGTGCTTGAAGTTCCAATAATTCTGTTGTTTTCTGACGTTGAAGTTTATATAATTCTTTGTCTTGTGCGATATCTTCATAGACTTTATCGTGCATTGATGCGCTAGTTTTTACTAATAAATTGCGTTGGTATTTGTCTTGTGATAAAGTGGCTTTCAAAGCTGTTTCTAAATCTTCTAGCTTATAATCGTATTCGCCTTTTGGGGACAATAATTTGGCGATAATCGGCGAGGTTTCTATTGCCAAAAACAACAACATTATAAACAAAGAAGGAATTAGAGGTAGTTTGTTCAAT
>CALPPA020000203.1 GCA_943325355.2 Klebsiella pneumoniae
TAATGGTTTCAAAGAATTGAAAAAAGTTTGGACATTATTGGAAAAAAATATTTCCTTAAAACGATATTTAGGCAGTTTTTTTGTTTACAGTATGGCGGTGCAAACCGTTATGATTGTAGCAACTTATTTTGGAGCCCAAGAAATTGCTTGGACATCTAAGGAAGAGAGTACAACAGGATTAATAATTTGTATTTTGTTGATTCAGTTAGTGGCTGTATTAGGCGCTTTTTTGACTTCAAGAGCTTCGGCAAAATTCGGAAATATTCCAACTTTGATTGTAATTAACTGTTTTTGGGTTTTGCTTTGTATTGCAGCTTATTTTATAGTTCTTCCTTTACATTTTTATATCATGGCTTCATTAGTTGGATTGGTAATGGGAGGAATACAATCCTTGTCGCGTTCAACGTATTCGAAATTGCTCCCAGAAACTGAAGATACCGCATCATTTTTTAGTTTTTATGACGTTTCAGAAAAAATTGGAATTGTAATCGGAATGTGTGTTTATGGATTCATTGATCAAGTCACGGGAAGTCCAAGATTTGCTATTGTATTTTTAGGGGCCTTTTTTGTTATTGGTGTTTTTTTATTAAGAAGAGTACCAAATAAAAAGATTTTGCAATAAATTCTCCCTAAAGAATCCTTTCAACTTAAAATTTTATAAAACCCAAAAACCCTTATTTTTAGTGCTGAGTGTTAGTTTTTTCCTGATTTTGGCACAATGATTGTCAATTTTAAGTGTTAAGCGAATATTAAGTACTTTACATCAATTTTATCTATATATATTGACTTGATGCCTTATATTTGTTGCCAAATGATTTTTTTTAATGACAAAAAGACTTAAATACAACTATGTCAAACCATAAAATACTCACTCTTGACAATCTGTCACTTCAGGAATTTGATACTGAAACCGATTTAATTCCATTATTGACTCCTGAAGACGAGGAGGAAATGAATAATGAAGAGTTACCGAATTCATTATCGATCTTGCCTTTGCGTAATATGGTTTTATTTCCTGGAGTAGTTATTCCCATTACTGCTGGTAGAGATAAATCTATAAAATTAATCAATGATGCTTATGCATCGGGAAAAGTTATAGGTGTAGTTGCCCAGAAAAATGAAGAAATCGAAGATCCTACCAAAAATGATATTCACCAAATAGGAACGGTTGCACGAATTTTGCGCGTTCTAAAAATGCCTGATGGTAATGTTACCGTTATTCTCCAAGGGAAAAAACGGTTTCAAATAGATTCTATAATTTCAGAAAGTCCATACATTACTGCGAATATTGCAGCTGTTGCCGAAAAAAGACCTGGAAATCAGGACACAGAATTTTTAGCGATTATTGATTCCATCAAAGAATTAGCGATTCAAATCATAAAGGAAAGTCCTAATATTCCTAGTGAGGCTACATTTGCGATTAAGAATATAGAAAGCCAATCGTTTTTAATCAATTTTGTGACTTCTAATATGAATTTATCTGTTAAAGAAAAACAAGACTTACTTTCGATAAATGCATTAAAAGAGAGGGCATTAGAAACGCTTCGTTATATGAATATCGAGCTTCAAAAACTCGAATTGAAAAATGACATTCAATCCAAAGTACGTTTTGATTTAGACCAGCAGCAACGCGAATATTTCCTACATCAGCAAATGAAAACCATTCAGGAAGAATTAGGTGGTGTTTCGCAAGAAGAGGAAATGGATGAAATGAGCGTCAAAGCCAAGACCAAAAAGTGGGACGAAACTACGCAAAAACATTTCGAAAAGGAATTGTCAAAAATGCGTCGAATGAATCCTCAAGCTCCTGATTTTGGCATTCAAAGAAATTATTTAGATTTGTTTTTAGATTTGCCTTGGGGCGAATATTCTAAAGATAATTTTGATTTAAAACGTGCACAAAAAATCCTCGACAGAGATCATTTTGGTTTAGAAGATGTTAAGAAAAGAATGATAGAACATCTAGCAGTATTGAAATTGCGAAATGATATGAAGTCGCCAATAATTTGTTTGACTGGACCTCCAGGCGTTGGTAAAACCTCGATTGGAAAATCAGTTGCGGAAGCTTTGGGAAGAGAATATGTGAGAATCTCATTGGGAGGTTTGCGTGATGAAGCAGAAATTCGAGGTCATCGAAAAACCTATATCGGTGCTATGCCAGGAAGAATACTTCAAAGCTTGAAAAAAGCGGGAACTTCCAACCCAGTTTTTGTTTTGGATGAAATTGATAAATTATCCAATAGTCATCAAGGAGATCCATCTTCGGCATTGTTAGAAGTTTTGGACCCTGAGCAAAACAACTCTTTTTATGATAATTTCCTTGAAATGGGTTACGATTTATCGAAAGTGATGTTCATTGCCACTTCCAATAATATGTCCGAGATTCAACCTGCATTAAGAGACAGAATGGAAATCATAAAAATGTCCGGTTATACAATCGAAGAAAAAGTGGAAATTGCCCGCCAGCATTTGTTTCCTAGACAATTGAAAGAGCACGGTTTGACTACTAAACATTTGTCTATTGGAAAAAAACAATTGGAAAAAATTGTCGAAGGGTATACTCGCGAATCTGGAGTTCGTGGTCTCGAAGCAAAAATCGCTCAAGTGATTCGAAATGCTGCTAAATCTATTGCAATGGAGGAGGAGTACAACAAGAAAGTGACTGATGAAGATGTTGTTAAAGTTCTTGGGATTCCTAGATTGGAAAGAGACAAATATGAAAGTAATGATGTTGCAGGCGTAGTTACAGGTTTAGCTTGGACAAGCGTTGGCGGAGATATTCTTTTTATAGAATCATTGGTTTCTCCTGGAAAGGGAGCTATGACTATTACAGGAAATTTAGGAACTGTAATGAAAGAATCTGCGACAATAGCTTTGGAATATATCAAAGCCAATGCAGAATTTTTGGGCTTAAATCAGGATATGTTGTCTAAATACAATATTCACTTGCACGTTCCCGAAGGTGCCACTCCAAAAGACGGACCAAGTGCAGGAATTGCAATGTTGACTTCATTAGTCTCGGTGCTTACACAGAAGAAAGTTAAGAAAGGATTAGCTATGACAGGTGAAATAACTTTGCGTGGAAAAGTATTGCCAGTGGGCGGGATAAAAGAAAAGATTTTGGCTGCCAAAAGAGCCAATATCAAGGAAATTATCTTGTGTAACGAAAACAAAAGCGATATCGACGAAATAAAACCAGAATATATTGAAGGAATTACTTTTCATTATGTTAAGGAGATGATTGATGTTTTGAAAATAGCCATTACCAATCAAAAAGTAAAAAACGCAAAAGTATTATAATCAAAACTTTGAAAATGAATTAAATTCCATTCTGAAACTTCAGGATGGAATTTTTAATTAGAATTTACCTTGAAACTTCGACCTAAAAAAGGGAATTTTTGCTTTTATAATTTTATCTTCGCATTTGCGTTTTACTATTCAGAATAGCCATTTCAATATGCAAAAAAAACTTTTATTATTTCTTTTATTATCAGTTTGTACTGTTTCATACGGTCAAATAGGAGGGAAGTATATTTATCAGTTTTTGAACTTGGTAACATCTCCAAGACAAGCGGCTTTGGGAGGCAAAACGATTACGATTTATGATGACGACGTGAATCAGGCTCATTTTAATCCGGCGACAATAAACGCTGAAATGGACAATCATTTGGCTTTAAATTACGGCAGTTATTTTGGCGAAGTTACATACGGAACCGCTTCTTATGCTTATACTTATGATCGTCATTTACAGACTTTTCAAGTGGGAATAAATTATGTGAATTACGGAAAATTTGATGGGTATGATGAAAATGGCCAGTCTACATCACAATTTACAGGAAGCGAAACGGCATTATCGTTTGGCTACGCCTATAATGTTCCTTACACAAATCTCTTTTTAGGGGCTAATGGAAAATTAATTTCTTCAACCTTGGAAAGTTATAATTCTTTTGGCGGTGCAGTTGATTTAGGCGCTATTTTTATTGATGAAGCAAACGATGTGAATTGGGCATTGGTCATTCGGAATATTGGAACACAGTTTACAACCTATAATGGAACAAACGAAAAATTGCCATTGGAAATTATGGTGGGCGTTTCACAAGAATTAGAAAATGTTCCTATACGATGGCATCTTACTTTAGATAATTTGCAGCAATGGAATATTTCATTTTCAAATCCTAATCGAAGCCAAGGTTCTCTTGATGGCAGTTCTAATGAGGAAAAAGTTTCTGCAATGGGAAATGCCTTGCGTCACGTTATTTTTGGTGTTGAACTTTTTCCAAAAAGAGCATTCAATATTAGGTTAGGATATAATTTCAGAAGA
>CALPPA020000204.1 GCA_943325355.2 Klebsiella pneumoniae
TAATGCTCTTGCAAAAGTATCTGCTCCGCCAATGTGTGCGTGGAAAACATCTTCCATATCGGTTGAATTTCTTCTGATTTTGGCATCAAAATTAACACCACCACCTTGAAGACCTCCCGCTTTTAGGAAAACTAACATCGCTTCGGTAGTTTCTTGAATGTTATTTGGAAATTGATCGGTATCCCATCCGTTTTGATAATCGCCACGGTTGGCATCTAAACTTCCTAACATTCCAGCTTTGGCAGCTACTTCCATTTCGTGTTGAAAAGTGTGCTGTGCCAAGGTGGCGTGGTTTACTTCGATATTCATTTTGAAATCTTTCTCTAAACCGTATTGGTGTAAAAATCCAATGGCGGTGGCGCAATCAAAATCATACTGATGTTTCATGGGCTCCATTGGTTTTGGTTCGATGAAGAAATTTCCTGTAAATCCTTGCGCTCTTGCGTAATCTCTAGCTTGAGATAAAAATGTACCCAGATGGTCTAATTCTCTTCCCATATCGGTGTTCAACAAAGACATATACCCTTCGCGTCCTCCCCAGAAAACATAATTCTCTCCACCCAAAGCAATTGTGGCATCAAGAGCAATTTTAATTTGTCCGCCTGCTCTTGCTAGTACATTAAAATCAGGATTGGTAGCCGCTCCGTTCATATATCGTGGATTCGAAAAAACATTCGCAGTTCCCCAAAGCAATTTCACGCCAGAAATCTCTTGTTTTTCTTTCAAGTATTTGGTAATCGATAAAACTCTTTTTTCAGATTCACCAAAAGAAGCTCCTTCTCTGATTAAATCGAAATCGTGGAAACAATAGAAACCAAATCCCATTTTGGTAATGAATTCGAATGCCGCGTCTGCTTTGTCTTTGGCTGCTTGAAGGGCATCAAATGATTGATCCCAAGCAAAATTTTGTGTTCCAGGTCCAAATGGATCGGAACCTTGCCCACAGAATGTATGCCAGTATGCGATGGCAAATTTAAAATGCTCGCGCATTGTTTTTCCAGCTACTATTTGATCTGGATTGTAATATTTGAATGCTAAAGGATTGTCTGATGCAACTCCTTCAAATTTGATTTCACCGATACCTTTAAAGTATTCCTTGTTTCCTAAAGTCACCATTTCTTTTAATTTTTGATTATTAATTCTAATTCGTTTTTCCAAAGTTGATACGCTTCTAAATACGGTTGTTTGTCTTTAAAAGGCATATAAGTCATAACGTAATCATTATCTGTGATGTATTTTCCGAAGGTTTCAAAATCGCCTTCGTGAAGTCCAGCTGCTCTTGCTGCGCCAATGGCTCCAGTAGTATTGTAAATTTCTATTTCGTGACCAATAAGCGTTGCCAGGGTATTCGAAAAAATCTCGGAACGGAATAAATTATCGTTTCCAGCTCGCATCACTTTTACTTCGATATCATCGGATTTCATAATTTCCATTCCATACACAAATGAAAAAGCAATTCCTTCTAAGGCTGCGCGACAAATATGTCCTTTGCCGTGATTGTTAAGATTGATGTTGACCAATCGAGTTCCTATATCTTTATTATTCAACATTCTTTCCGCTCCGTTTCCAAAAGGAATCATACAAACTCCATCAGAACCAACAGGAATTTGTGACGCGAGATTATTCATTTCTTCATAAGAGGCAACCGAAAGATTATTCAGCAACCATCTGTATTGAATTCCAGCTCCATTGATGCACAATAATTTTCCAATTCGTGGCTCATTCCCTTTTTTATAATTAACGTGGGCAAAATTATTGACTCTCGAACTTTCTTTTACTGACAAACTATTGGTCATTGCATAAACTACTCCCGATGTTCCGCCAGTTGCAGCTACTTCACCTGGATTGAAAACATTCAACGAAAGGGCATTATTGGGCTGGTCGCCTGCTCTATAAAATATTGGAGTTCCTTCGGCAAGTCCGCTTTCTGCAGCTCCTGTTGCATCGACTTTTGATTGGATGCAAAAAGTATCTACAATATCTGGAACCAATGCTGTTGAGATGCCATAATGTTCAAATAAAAAATTGGCGAAGCTGTCGTTTTTAAAATCCCACATAATTCCTTCGGACAATCCTGAGATGGTGGTATTGATAACATTGGATAATTTGTAAGCAATATAATCACCCGGCAACATCAATTTATGAATTTGATTGTATATTTCCGGCTCGTTTTCTTTGACCCATTTCAATTTTGAAGCGGTGAAATTTCCGGGAGAATTCAGCAAATGTTCGTTGCATTTTTGATTGCCAATTGATGCAAATGCTTCATTTCCTATTTCCACTGCGCGACTGTCACACCAAATAATAGATTGTCGTAAAGGTCGCCCTTGTTTATCTACCAAAACCAATCCGTGCATTTGATACGAGATTCCGATACCTTTTATTTGTTGGCTAGAAATGTTGAATTTCTTTTTTATTTTGGCAACTGCCTTGCAGCAATGTTGCCACCATTCCTCGGGATTTTGTTCTGCCCAGCCATTTTTTAAGGCAAGCATACTCATTTCGGTTTCTGGTTCTTGGACCACACCAATGCTTTTGCCGGTTGCCATTTCTACGATAGCCACTTTCACTGAGGAGCTTCCTATGTCAAATCCTATGTAATACATATAATTCTTGTTTTTAGAATCGATTCGCTATCCTATCAATGTTAGTGTATTGAACGAGTTTGCTGGTAAGTTTACCTCAAAATACTTTGAACCGATTTTTACTTTTAAGGTTTTTGCTTTGTAAGAAGAGTTTATGGTTACCAAAACAATTTTACCTTCGGGAGTTACAAAAGCAAGAGCATCATCCGACAAGCCTTTGGTTTCCAGCATACTTGAACCCGGTGTTACAAAATAACTCAAGTGTTTGAAAATGTAAAATTCTGGTGTGTAGGTTACCTTTTTGGTCACTTTATTGATGACAACTTGAGCGTTTTGCTTCCATCCCCAAGAGCTTTCGCCAGTGCTGTCTAAAATCATATTCCAATACATATAGGACTTTACACCTTTATCTAAATACGATTTGATGGTTCCAAAAGTACTTTCGGCATCATTCCAACTAAAATTGCCATCGCCGCAAGGAGTTTCGGTTTGCATCAAATTAAGTTCTGGATATTTTTTACCAATTATATCTACAACATCAAGCCCTTCATATTGCACACCAACGCCTGAGATGTATTTTCTCACTTTAGGATTAGATAAAACCGTTTCGAAAACTTCTAAATCTCTACTATTGATGGTGCTAAACCAGATTTGTGCAGGATTTTTATCTTTGGCAAACTTTGGCCCTAAATAGTCTGAAACAAAATCACGCATTGCTGGTGCCGTCCAACTGCAATTTGGCCATTGATTATAGGTGTAAGGTTCGTTTTGGAAATGCACGGAAAATATATTAACTCCTTCTTTTTGATAAGCTTGTACGAATTTTGAAAGGTAAAGCGCATAAGCTGTTAGATATTCTTTCTTTTGAATAAATTGATCGACTGATTTTACAGCTCTATCTTCTGTAAGGTCGTTAAAGGTATTGGGCTTGTTAGCGTAATGTTTGTTGGTCTTCATCCAAGTAGGCGGGCTCCAAGGCGATGCCCATATTTTCAAATCAGGTCTGTATTTTAAAGCCGCTTTGATGTAAGGAATAAGAATGGTTTTATCCCTTTCGATGTTAAAGTTTTTCATTTCAAAATCGCCATCAACTTCATTCAGAGAATACCAATTGAAGGAGTAATCATTCGCGCCGATTGGCATCCGACAAAGATTATATTTAAGCCCTTCATTTGGATCAAAAAATTCTTTGATTACTTTATCTCGTTCCTTAAACGGTAAAGTGTTCAAAGCCTGCCAACCCAATTCATTGAAACAACCTCCCCAACCATCAATGGTTTGTTGTTTCTTGTCGGTTAGTATTTCAATGTCAACTGCTGTTGCTGCATTTGCATCACTTACTTTGATGGCTTCTTTTGTTTTCCAAGGTTGTTTTTCGGTACTGGAAATCCAATTTACGTTTTGGGAAAATCCATTGGTTACAGAAAAAAAAATAACGGCTAAGTTTAATATTATTCTCTTGTTTTTCATTTTTAGGATTGTTTAAATTTTGAATATAATAAGGGTGTCAAATGCATTAAATGCATTACAATGACTCTCTAAGAATTAACTGGGTCGGTAAGTAAAATTGTAATGGTTCATTTGTTGTAATAAATTCGGCGGCTTTTAAACCAAGTGCTTTAAAGTCAGTTGAAACCACTGAAATTCCTTTGTAAATAAATTTTTTCATCGGAGTTTCGTTGTACGATAAAAAGCCAACATCTTTTCCGGGTTCCAAATTTTTTTCTTGACA
>CALPPA020000205.1 GCA_943325355.2 Klebsiella pneumoniae
GTAAAAGCAATGCCTCAAAAGGATCGTCAGTATAATCCACAGGAATTTGGGAACTGTTAGTGTAATAAATATTGTCTTCTTGTCCAGCTTGAATGATATTCGGAAAACGTTTCTTGTCTTCTTTGGCAAAACGATACGTTGTTCCTTCGGCTGGTGTGGCTTCTAGATTGTATAAATTTCCTGTGGCTTCCTGAAATTCTTTCATTCGGCCCCGAATATGTTCTAAAATATCGGAGGCAAATTCAATTCCTGTCAAAGAAGTCACTGTATCTTGTTTTCCAGTAAAATTGACAATCATTTCGTTGATTCCGTTTACACCAATGGTTGAAAAGTGATTTCTGAAATGTTGCAAATAGCGCTTGGTATATGGATATAACCCTCGGTCATACATTTCTTGTATGAAAACTCTTTTTTTCTCCAAAGTAGATTTGGCTATGTATAATAATTTGTCCAGTTGTTTGTACAATTCGGCTTCGTTGCCTCTGTATAAATAACCCAATCGTGCCATATTGATAGTTACAACTCCAATGCTTCCTGTCATTTCTGCACTTCCAAAAAGCCCATTCCCACGTTTCAATAATTCACGTAAATCAAGTTGCAATCTGCAACACATACTGCGAACCGCATTGGGTTTATAAGCGTTTTCATTTTCTACTTTGTTGCCATTTTCATCTAATTTATATTGGCTTCCAATGAAATTTTGGAAATAAGAAGAACCAATTTTTGCAGTATTTTCGAAAAGTAAATCGGTGTTTTCTCCATCCCAATCAAATTCTTCTGTGATATTCACCGTTGGAATCGGGAAGGTAAAAGGTTGTCCGTTAGCATCGCCTTCAGTCATTACGGTATAATAAGCTTTGTTGATGAGGTTCATTTCCTTTTGAAAATGCTCGTAGCGCAAATCGGTTAGTTTAACAACCCCACGTTCTTGTGCTCTAACCAAAAGGTTGTGATTGAAATTATTTTCAAAAAAATGGAAGTCATTTTTTGTTGGAATTTGGGTTTTTAAATCTTCTGGAACAACCCAATCTAGAGTAATATTAGTAAAAGGCGATTGTCCCCAACGTGCAGGAACATTCAAATTATAGATGAAACTTCGTACTGCTTTCAATACATCATCAAAAGATAAGTCATCTTTGAAAACATAAGGAGCTAAATAGGTGTCAAAGGAACTGAAAGCCTGGGCTCCGGCCCATTCGCTTTGGAGAATTCCCAAGAAATTTGCCATTTGCCCTAAAGCTTCCCTGAAATGAGAAGGTGCTTTGCTTTCTACACGACCCCGAATTCCGTTAAATCCTTCATTAAGCAAAACACGTAGACTCCATCCTGCGCAATATCCAGTTAGGCAATCTAAATCGTGAATATGGATGTCGCCATTTCTATGAGCGTAGCCTTCTTCTTTGGTGTAAACTTTGTCTAGCCAATAATTTGCAATTATTTTTCCGGCAACATTATTTACCAATCCAGCATTGGAATAGGATGTATTCGCATTGGCATTGATGCGCCAATCCGTTTGTTCAATATATTCAGCTATGGTTTGTGAGCTGTCAACATAAGTGGTGTCTTCATTGATACCTTCAACGTGTTCCCGTTGCAATTTTCGGGTGTGACGGTATAACATAAAGGAGCGCATTACTTCAAAATACTGTTTCTCAAAAAGGTTTTTCTCGATTAAATCCTGAATTTCTTCGACAGCCCAAGTCTCTTTAGATTGCAATCCTTTGATGACATTTTCAAAAACACTTTCGTCAAATGCTATGGTCGCACTTTTAAAACTTTTTGCGATGGCATCTTCAATTTTAAAACTTTCGAACGGTTTATAATCTCCGTTTCTTTTGATAACATACTTTTCCATAGTTTTTGGTGATTTTGGTTTTATGTTGGGTTCTTTTTAGTTTATTCTTCAGTTGAGAAAAATTTCTCTAAAGCTTTAGTTTTTGGAAATAAAATATTGCTTTCTAAATGGATGTGTTTGTGCAAATCCTTTTCAAATTCTTTTAGCATTGCGAAGGTTACTTGGTAAGTATTACAGCCATCTTCTGGTGGAGTATAATTATTGGACAATGCAGAAATTATTCTAAAACGCTCTCCTTCGGCTTCGTGTTCTTCCATCATTGCCGAAATAGGATTTTTTACAGTTTTAAAAATGGGTTTTCCTATTGACTTATGACTTTTTGTGGCATTCATCATTTCTCTAACGAAAGGGAATAAAATGAATTCTTCTTTTTTCATATGTGATGCTAATTCTTGAGCACTATCCTTAAAATGTTGATTGATTTCGAATAATTCAGGATGATTGTTTCCGTGAACACTGCATAATTTATCCAAAAAATGAAGAATAACTGGTGTTTTTTCTTCCACAAAACGATGGTGAATTTTCTCAATATAATCTATTAATAAATCTAATGGCCAAGAGTTGAAATCAATTCCAGAATCATTTTTTGAAGACAAAACAGTGTTTAACTCCTTTAATAAATCAGCTTCATTTATATTTTCTTTAGCACAAACCTCGTCAATTGTCCTTTGCCCTTTACAGCAAAAATCAATGTTGAATTTTGAAAAAACCGCAGCAGTTCTAAAATCCCGTGCGACAAAATCTCCAATGGTAGATATTTCTTGTAAGTTCATTTTTTTTAATTTAATAGTGTTTAAAAATCAGTGCGTTATACTGTAAAAGCATTCCTTTTTTCGGAGTATAATTTTACCGATTAAGAATTTTATTTCATATGATTTAAATCATATTTCATTTTTTTTATCATTTTTTTATTAACCGTTGTTAACAAGAATTTTTTTTGAATTTCTAAATACAAATTCAAAGATTTCAGCAAAAGACGCTTTCACTGTTTTCAGAAGGAAAAGTAAAGTTGGTTTTAATTGAGTTGCATAGGAACGCTCTATTAAATCAACAACAGAGTTCGAAATCCTCTTTATTAATTAATTTTGTAAAATTTATGGTCTGTTATTGCATCAGTTTCTTTTTTTTATATAATTTTAACGGGAGCATAGAATTCAATAAGTATAAAGTTGAAGCTATAAACTTAATTTAATAACATCTAATATTAAACAGTATGGAAGTACAGTATAAAGGTCAGCAAAACGGAAAACCGACAACATTTACTATAAGACTTAACGGAAACAATCTTTCGAAAAGTAGTTCTAATTACGAAGTAAATTTATTTATAGGCGAAAAAGGGTCAAACCAAGTGCCTTTTTTTACGACGTTAATTCACCAGAGTTTATATAATTGTTTAAAAGAAATATACTTATTCACAAAACACAATCATATTATGTTTGATGCTTCTTCTGAAAAAGTAGCGACTAAAAAGGTTCCTTATGATGCCGTTTTATATAACTTTAACAAGCCTATTTTGTTTATGGCATAATCCGTTTCTATAATCTAAAAAAAAAGATTGCCCCCAAAAGTTAAACACAATTTGGGGGCTTTTTTATGGAAAGAAAAGTCAAATATGATTTCTCATTTAATGGGCAACAAAAATTAGCTACTTTTGTTCCCTAAATCAAAACGAAATGCTCAATATTCAAAAAAGAATCTATCTAAGCTTATTTTCACTTGTTTTTTTAAACAGCTTTGCTCAACAAAAGGAATACTTGTTGCAATTTAAAACACCTAAAGAATTGCATCGGTTTTTGAGGTATTCCGATAAATCTATTCCATTAGTGAGTGCACATCGAGGCGGACCTGTAAAGGGTTTTCCAGAAAATTGTACGGCAACATTTGCCAATTCTATACAATACAATCCTACAATTATCGAAACTGATATTGCCTTGAGTAAAGATTCGGTTTTGGTGATGATGCACGATAATACGTTAGACAGAACTACAACTGGAACGGGTAAAATTGACAATTATACGTATCAAGAATTGCAACAATTATTTTTGGAAGACAATGAAGGAAATCAAACACCCTACAAAATAGAAACCTTAGATGAAGTTCTAAAATGGGGAAAAGACAAGGTGATTTACACTCTCGATGTGAAGCGAGGAGTTCCGATGAAGATGATAGTAGATGCCGTTCGACGAAATAAAGCAGAGCGTTATTCAGTTATCATTACTTACAATGCAAATCAGGCTGCCGAAGTAGCTAAATTGGCTCCCGATTTAATGATTTCGGTTTCTGCAAGAGGAAAAGAGGATGTAGAACGAATGGAAAATTTAGGCGTTAAAGCCGATAAAATGATTGCTTTTGTAGGAACTTCAGAGCCTAAACCAGAAGTGTACCAGTATTTACACAGCCGAAAAATTGCTTGTATTCTCGGAACAATGGGGAATA
>CALPPA020000206.1 GCA_943325355.2 Klebsiella pneumoniae
ATACTTCCGGTTACAATTTTATTTTCGTTACACGCTTTCAAACCTCCAATTACATAAGGTGTTGTTCCCGAGGCAGCAATTCCAACCACAACGTCATTGTCGTTAATGTCGTATTCTATCAAGTCAATCCAAGCTTGGTTTGCATCGTCTTCGGCATTTTCTACTGCTTTGCGAATGGCTTTGTCGCCACCAGCAATTATCCCTACAACTAAGTCGAAAGGAACACCAAATGTTGGTGGACATTCCGAAGCATCAACAACCCCTAACCGTCCGGAAGTTCCTGCTCCAATATAGAATAATCGTCCGCCGAGTTTCATTTTGGCAACGATTTCAGTAACTAAAACCTCTATTTGTGGCAATGCTTTTTCGACAGCAAGAGGCACGGTTTTGTCTTCTTGATTGATATTGGATAGTAATTCCTGAACTGACATTTTTTCTAAATGTTCGTATTTCGAGGATTGTTCAGTTGTTTTTATAAAGGTCATTTTTTTTAATTTTTATTTCAAGGTTTTCTAAAAATTTAACTACAGATTACCATTTAATATTTTCATTTATAAAAGCAATCAAACTATTTGCCATAGCTGACTGCTCACTTACTTTTGGATGACCGGGAGTCTTTTTATAGGCAAAGAAATGAGTGTATATTTTTTTGTCATTTAGATTTTCAACCGCTTTTGTAACATAGCTCGGCCACAACGATCCTTCTTTTGTAATGTCCATATTTCCTAGTACACAAATGATATGTGCATTTGGATATTTAAGCCTGATTGATTTTACAAATTTCTCATAAGAAGTAATGATAAAATCCTTGGTTGGAGCCTGAGTTCCAAAACGATTTATAAACTGTTCGTGTTTTGGCAATTTTACAAGCCATGAATCATTTTGCAGCAGATTAATCACTACAACATCGGGAGTGTATTTTTTAAAATCCCATTTCGAATTTGGATTATTGGGATTTATTAAATCATACACTTCGGGCATTATTTTAGGAAACCAACTGACCATAATGCCAATCCCTGATTTTGCAATACAAGAATATTGTGAATCAAAATGGCGAGCCGTAAGAGCAGCATAAGTTAAGTAATTATTTTCAAAATGTCCTGACCCTGAATCTTTTGAAGAATTGTCCTCGATTCCATGTCCGGTAGTTATAGAATTGCCATAGAACTCTATTTTTCTTTTCTTTGGTTTAGATTTTGCTTCTAATTTAGTACTACTATTTATTTCAAATCCATAAAAAGTGGTATTGCCTTTATCCCATCCAGTCCTTTTAAAAAGCTGAATTTTATGTTTTTTATTGCTTAAACCTGATGCAAGAAGATACGTTTGTTTTGATGTATTTAATTGTATTTTAGAAACTATCGAATCATCAATAATCACATTGTAATAATTTGCCGTATCACTGTCTTTGAGGATTGCCGAGATTTCTGAACCTTTAAAGTTGAGATTAATATTTGAACCTGACCAATATAGAATAGCTGCATCAGATGAGAAATTCATTCTTCCTTCATATCTTATTTTTGGATTGTCAAATGAAATAATTTTTTTTTGAGCAAAGCTTTTTCCAATCGCTAAAAAAACAAGTAAACATAGAAACGATAATTTATTAACCATAGGTATATATTAATTGTTCAAAATGGTATTCAAAATAAAATAGTATTTATATAAAATAGGCTAAAACAATCCCAAATAATATCATTGAAACCTTCGCAATATTAAATTTGTGTCCTTCACTACTTTCGAAAATTATGGTCGACGAAATATGAAATAATATCCCAATGACTACAGCAGTAATTTCGGCATAATAGTCTTTCAACACAGGTAAATAATTGGACAATAGAGTTCCCAAAGGCGTCATAATTGCAAAAGTAAACATAAAGACAAAAATAGCTTTTTTGTTCAATTTACCATTCACAAAAAATAGCGTCAGGATAATCGCTATTGGCAAATGATGAATGGCAATCCCAATAGCTAAATTGTGATGATGTCCCACCGGAAAGCCTTCAAGAAAGGCGTGAATGCAAAGGCTGATGAATAGCAACCAAGGAATATGAGTGAGTGTTTCGTGACCGTGAACGTGACCGTGTTCAGCACCTTTGGAGAAAAATTCTAATATAATTTGGAATAAAATCCCCGCCATTATAAAAAGTCCAATGTTGTGATTATCGCTTTTGTATACGTCCGGCAGCAAGTGCATCACGGTTAACGATAATAAAAATGAACCACTAAACGCTAGCAATAATTTAAGATTGTTTTTGTTTTTGGGTTTCAAAAACAGGGCGATAATGTATCCAATTAGGACTGAAAATAAGGGTAAAAGGTAATTCATATTTATATGTTTATTCGGTAATTTGTTAATTTGGTGATTCGTCAAAAAAGACAAATAACCGGATAATCAAATAACCGAAACTTGTTATTTAAATATCATAATTAATCGTTCGCTTTCGGTTTTGTGGAATTTTTTCAATTTGTAGTCTCCAAAAATATCCAATAAGTCAATCCCGGCCTCTTCCATTAATTCTTTAAAATCATTGAGAGTTAAGGCTTTTACCCTTTCTGTAAAATGAAATTTCTCCCCTTGGTCTTCAAAGTCGATTTCTTTATAAATATACCCATCGTTGACATATCGTTTAATGTGAAATTCAATGTCTTCAACAGTTTTTATTTCATCAGGGATTAAATTATTCACAACTTGATTGACGTTCATAAAGTCGATTACAGCAAAACCATAGTCGGTCAAACTTTCTTTCATTGCCTTCAAAGTCGTAAGATTGTCTTTGTCATTTTCAAAATATCCAAAACTAGTAAATAAGTTAAATATGGCGTCAAACTTGTCTTCAAAAGTTTCTCGCATATCGTGAACCTGAAAATGAAGGGTTTCATTTTGGTTTTTACTGGCTTCGGAAATACTGTTTTCAGATAAATCAGCACCTACAACTTCATAGCCCAATTGGTTCAAATAAATAGAATGACGACCTTTTCCACAAGCCAAGTCCAGCACTTTTGCCTTTTCAGGCAGGTTGAGGTAATGTGTCAAATTATCCATAAAAACCTGAGCCTCTCTATAATTTCGTTCTTTATAAAGGATGTGATAATAGGGAGTATCAAACCAGCAGGCAAACCAATTTTGAGTTTTGGGTTTTGGGTTTTGGGTCTTGGGTTTAAGTGAATTCGGCATTTATTCTTTTTCTATTAATTCAAGTCATGCAAATTTAGACTATTTTTGCCACATATAACGATAACAATTGTCCCTTTTGGGGTTTAGAAAGCAATGGAAAATTTTAGAATGATTGCCAAAACTTTTTTTGGTTTTGAAGAAATACTCGCAAACGAATTGAAAATGCTGGGCGCTCAAGACGTGGAGCAGGGAGTGAGAATGGTAAGCTTTAAAGGAGATAAAGGGTTTATGTACAAAGCCAATTTGTCATTGAGAACCGCTCTGAAAATTTTGAAACCTATTTATTTCTTCAAAGCAAGAGACGAACAAGCGTTGTACAAAGGAGTTTCTGGAGTAAACTGGTCGAAATTTCTTAGTGCTAATCAGACTTTTGTAATTGATGCGACTGTTCACTCGGAGTATTTTAATCACTCGGAATTTATTTCCCAAAAATGTAAAGATGCCATCGTAGACCAATTTCGAGAAAGAACGGGACAACGTCCGAGTATCGAGAAAATTCATCCTGATTTGCGAATTAATATTCACATTGACAAAGACCAAGTTTCAGTAGCATTAGATACTTCTGGAAATTCTTTGCACCAACGAGGGTATAGAACGGCCACGAATATTGCACCTATAAACGAAGTATTGGCCGCGGGAATTCTGCTGCTTTCTGGCTGGGATGGTCAAGGCGATTTCTTAGATCCAATGTGTGGTTCGGGGACTTTCTTGGCAGAAGCTGCAATGATTGCTTGTAATATTCCGGCAAATATCAACCGTAAGGAATTTGCTTTCGAAAAATGGAATGATTGGGACAATGACTTATTTGATTCTATTATGGATTCCCTGATGAAGAAGATTCGGGAATTTCATTACACTATAAAGGGCTATGACAAAGCGCCATCTGCGGTTCAAAAGGCCAAAGACAATATAAAAAATGCGAATCTTGACGAATACATTACTATCGAAGAGCGCAATTTTTTCGACACGGAGAAAACATCTGAAGGAAAATTACACATCGTTTTCAATCCGCCTTACGATGAACGATTGGACATTCATATGGAAGAATTTTACAAGAATATTGGCGATACTTTGAAGAAAAATTATCCAGGGAC
>CALPPA020000207.1 GCA_943325355.2 Klebsiella pneumoniae
AGTCTAAATACCGAAGTTTTAATCGATATGAAACCTGATGTAATTGTGAGTTTTGGGTTAAATAATAGCAATCCAACTTTAGACAATCTTCAAAAAAGCGGATTGAATGTAATGTTCAACGGCGATTGGACAGAACAATCTCCATTAGGAAAAGCCGAATGGATTAAGTTTTTTGGTGCCTTATATGGATTGGATGACAAGGCTAACACCATCTTTTCCGAAATTGAAAAAGAATACAAATCAACATTGGCTTTAGCCAAAAAAGCAACAACTAAACCAACCGTTCTCAGTGGTGCAATGTATCAGAAAATATGGTATGTTCCGCAAGGCGAGAGTTGGGCTTCATTATTTTTTAAAGATGCGCAATCCAATTATTTATGGTCAAACACTAAGGGATCCGGAAGTTTATCTGTGCCTTTTGAAGTAGTTCTAGAAAAAGCACAAAATGCCGATTTCTGGATGGCTCCGGGTGATTTTTCATCCTTGAAACAAATGAGTGACAGCAATCCGCATTACGACCAATTTACCTCATTTAAAAATAAAAAAGTATATTCGTACAGTATAAATAAAGGGGCGAAAGGTGGAATCATTTATTTCGAATGGTCTCCAACTCGTCCGGATTGGGTTTTGAAAGATTTAATCAAAATTTTTCACCCAGAATTGTTGCCAAATCACAAACTTTTTTTCTTTCAGAAATTAGAATAAATTGACCAACAACAACCGAAATATAGTTTTATTCTCCATTTTGACATTGTCATTAGCTTTGCTACTGCTCTTGAATATCAGCTTGGGTTCAGTTTCTATTCCAATAAAAGACGTTTTCAATAGCCTTACCGGAGGAAATTCAAGCAAAGAAACTTGGGATTACATTATCATCAATTATAGATTACCTAAAGCTATTGTAGCCATTCAGGTTGGAATGGGATTATCCATCAGTGGATTATTAATGCAAACTTTATTTAGAAATCCATTGGCTGGACCTGATGTTTTGGGATTAAGTTCTGGAGCAAGTTTAGGTGTGGCAATAATTGTTTTGGGCGCTGCATTTTTACCAATAGGTTTATCATCTATTTTACTTTCTTCTTATGGAATTATTTTAGCGTCAAGCTTGGGCAGTTTCTTGGTTCTATTGGCGGTTTTAGCCGTATCTCAACGATTGCGTGATACAATGGCAATATTAATTGTGGGCTTGATGTTTGCGAGTTTAACCAGTGCCATTGTTGGAACACTAACCTATTTCAGCACGGCAGAACAATTGCAAAAATTCACTTTTTGGTCAATGGGAAATCTCGGTAATTTATCTTGGCCTTCGATTGTAACTTTATCTATTTGCGTAGCAATTGGTTTACTTTTAAGCCTTGTCAGTATCAAGCCATTGAATGCTTTGCTTTTGGGAGAAAATTATGCTCGAAGTTTGGGAATGAATTACAAAAGAACGCGATTGATTATCATCTTTGCCACCAGTATTTTAGCGGGAAGTATCACAGCTTATGCTGGCCCAATTGCCTTTATTGGATTAGCCGTACCACACATTGCTAAGTTGGTTTTTCAAACCAGTAATCACACTATTTTATTCTGGAGTACGTTGCTTTTGGGCGCAATAATTATGTTGATTTGTGATAGTATTTCACAACTTCCAGGAAGTGATTTGACCTTGCCAATTAATGCTGTGACTTCTATTTTTGGTGCACCAATCGTGATTTGGTTATTAATTCGAAAACGTAAAATGATGAACTAATATTTATTTTAAACACATAGAAACATAGTTTTTCTAGTTTTTTGAAAGATGTTGATAGAAACAAAATCTTCGATTTTTCTTTGTTTCAAAGTGAATTAAAAAATTAACTAAGCTTATTTACTTTAAAGTATAAAATATGATCACACAAAAATATTTAGATGATTTAACGTATGAAGTTATTGGTTCTGCAATTGAAGTCCATAAAATTATGGGGAGAGGACTGCTAGAAAGTGTTTATCATCAATGCTTAAAAGAAGAATTATCAAATAGGAAAATTCAATTTTCTACAGAAATGAAAGTTTCTCTAATATATAAAACCAAAGAACTCAAAATAGATTTTAACTGTGATTTATTTGTTGAGAATTGTCTTGTTGTAGAATTAAAATCTGTAATTAATCCAAATCCTATATTTGAAGCTCAACTTATGACTTATATGAAACTTTTAAAAGCTCCAAAAGGAATTTTAATTAATTTTAATTGTTTTAATATTTTCAAAGAAGGGCAGAAAACTTTTGTAAACGAATATTTTAAAAACTTACCTGAAAAGTAAACTATTTTGCTATGTTTGAAACAAAGTTTCAACTATAAACTCTTTATTTATAATCAAAAAAACTATGTTTCTATGCGTTTAAAAAAATCTTTATCAAAATGAACAATAATAATATTCTTTCAACTTCAAATTTAAGCATTGGTTACAAAACCAAAGGCACTACAAATACCATTGCCAAAAATCTAAACTTGAATTTAAAGGAAGGAAAATTAATTGCTTTAATTGGTGCAAACGGCATTGGAAAATCGACCCTTTTAAAAACAATAACCGGAATACAAAAACCCATTTCGGGAACAGTGTTGCTGAACGAAAATGACATATACAAACAAGAAGCTCTAACATTGGCACAAAATCTAAGTATTGTTTTGACCGAAAAATTACCGCCAAGTAATTTGACTGTTTGGGAACTCATCGCTTTAGGAAGACAACCTTATACGAATTGGATTGGAACATTAACTGACAATGATATTTCGAAAGTAAACGAAGCCATTGAACTGACACAAATTGGGCATTTGATAGCCAAAAGACATTACGAAATCAGCGATGGACAATTGCAAATCGTCTTGATTGCAAGAGCTTTGGCACAAGACACTCCGTTAATCATTTTGGACGAACCCACAACCCACCTGGATTTACTGCATAAAGTGGTGCTTTTTAAACTCTTGAAAAAACTAACCCAAGAAACTGGAAAGTGTATTCTTTTTTCGACTCACGACATTGATATGGCAATACAATTAAGCGACGAAATGATTATTATGACTCCAGAAAATGTGGTTCAGGATCAACCTTGCAATTTAATTATGAAAGGAAGTTTCAACAATTTGTTCAAAGATGAACATATTGTTTTTGATAACCAAAAGGGGAAGTTCGTGATTTCTTAAATCTTCAAGCCAATCTGCCTTTTCGCTTCGCCAACCACAAATGCAACGGAATTAGCAATATTAAAACTTCGGATTAAATTAGACATCGGAATAGTTAAATGATTTTCGAATCGATTCATAACATTTTCGCTCAAACCAACACTTTCTTTTCCAAAAACCAACCAATCACCATCCTGAAAATCGACTTCATAAATGGATGTTGAAGCGTGAGAACTCATCAAGAAAACTCTCGATTTGTCAGGAATATGGGAAATCCATTCCTCAATGTTTTGATATTCGGTTACGTTGAGATGTACCCAATAATCCAAACCAGAGCGTTTTAAGTTTTTATCATTGATAACAAATCCAAAAGGATGAATCAGGTGCAGACGGCTTTCTGTGCCTACACACAAACGACCAATATTTCCGGTATTGTTGGGTATTTCAGGTTCAACTAAAACAATGTTTAACATTTTAATAGGGTTTTAGGTTATAGGTATTGGGTGTTAGTTTAAATGATTTATAACAACTCATAATTCAAAATTTATAACTTCTTTCACTTCTCCGGCTTGTAAATCGTTTAAATGTACGTTTCCTATTCGAACTCGTACCAATCGCAAAGTAGGAAAACCAACAGCTGCCGTCATTTTTCGAACTTGGCGAAACTTTCCCTCATTGACTGTGATGGAAGCCCAAGATGTTGGACCGTGACGTTCGTCTCGAATCTTTTTTCCTCTGGCGCCAAAATTAGGAATTTCATTAATCAGGAAAGATTCACACCGTTTGGTAATGTATTTGGTGCCGTTGAAACCAATTTCCACTCCATTTTTCATTTTTTCAATGGCTTCTTGATTGATGATTCCATCGACTTGAACGTAATATTCTTTATCAATTTTTTTGCTTCGGACGATTTCGCTCATTTTGCCATCTGTGGTGAGTAACAATAAACCTTCGGAATCCTCATCTAGCCGACCAATGGCCATTGTTCCTGCTGGAAAATCGTGTAATTCGCCCAAGAGTTTTTTCTTGCGTTTCAATTCATAAATAAATTGACTTAAGTAACCATAGGGTTTGTGAAGTATAAAATGGCGGTGTTCAGACATTACTAAAATTAATTATG
>CALPPA020000208.1 GCA_943325355.2 Klebsiella pneumoniae
AGAAGGTTTGCCTGTTGCGCTGCTAGAATATGGATTGTACAGAAAGCCTATTGTAGTAACAAATGTTGGAGAAATTCCTTTACTAATACAAGATGGTGTTAACGGATTTATGGTTGAAACTGGAAATGTCGAATTGTTTTATGATTCATTGGTTAAATTGTTGGAAAATGAAACCTTGCAAAACAATTTTGGAAATGCACTTCAACAAACTATTATGGATAATTATTCAGAACAAACCGTAATAAAACAATATTTGGCTTGGTTAGAAAAAGCATAAAATGAAATAGTGCTGACACGATTTTGAACAACAAATAAATAGTGTCAAATTACACAACAATCAATTGTCAAATTTATAAGAAATATACCCTTTATATTTATTTTGACCAACTTAAATTGTACTTAGTCGATTTTTTATATATTTCATCGAATGATTATGTAGATTTGCAATATAATAAGAATTAGTATTAGTAGTATGAACAAAAATGGCAAAATACATTTTGAAGTTTCGGAGCGTAAAATATTGCTTCGGATTTTTGATGTTGTTTTTGTTTTGCTGGCATTATATTTTGTTGGAAAACTTTTAGATTTAGAATATCTTGAAACTTCAACTAGTCAGTTAATTTCCATACTAATTTTAGGGCTATATATTAATGGAATTGGAACCATATTCGAAATGTATAACCTTCAGGTTGCGAGTAATCAGTATAAAGTGCTGAAAAGTAGCACGCTAACTTCTTCTGCTGCCGTTTTATTATACTTGTTAACTCCTGTTTTTTCTGCGGAGTTGCCTAAAAATAGATTTCAAATTTTGATTTTTTATTTTGCTGTTCTTTCTGCCTTTATTTTATGGAGAACTTTTTATGTGAAATTTCTAGCTTCGAATAGATTTGTACACAATGTGATATTAGTATGTGACTGTGAGCAAGTAGAGGAATTAATTTTAGGACTCCAAAACTCAGACCCTCATTACAAAATTGTTGCTTATGTTCACTCTGAAGAAGATAGTAATAATCTTTTTGAATACCATTTTGTAAAACAGATAAAGATAAATGACTTAGTTTCTTTTGTTAATGAAAATGGCTTATTTGAAATCGTAGTAGCATCTCAGAATACTAAGGATATAACGATAGAATTGTACCAACAATTACTTCATTTGTTAGAAAATGGTACAACAATTCGCGAATATACCCAAGTTTATGAAGACAAAACTCAGCGAATTCCAGTGCAACACATCACTCGGGATTTTTATAAATTTTTCCCTTTTAATAGAAGTAATAACAATCAATTGTATTTAGTGAATTTAAAAATTTTGGAAACAGTAATTTCCATTATTGGAATTTTAATTGGTGTACTACTTCTTCCTTTTATAATAATTGGGAATGCCATCGGAAATAAAGGGAAATTAATTTACACACAAGAACGAGTGGGAAAGAACGGAGAAATATTCCAGATTCTCAAATTTCGGACTATGGTCAGTAATGCGGAGAAAGAAGGCGCAGTATTTTCAGGGCCAAATGATAGTCGTGTGACTCCTTTTGGTAAATTTATGCGTAAAACTAGAATTGATGAAATACCACAATTCATCAATATTCTAAAAGGCGATATGGCAGTGATAGGACCCAGACCTGAGCGACCTTTCTTTGTCAAAGAAATTGCCGAAATAATGCCTTTTTATGAAACCCGACACGTTATAAGACCAGGACTTACAGGTTGGGCACAAGTAAATTATTCTTATGGTGAATCAATGGAAGACAGTTTGATAAAATTACAATATGATTTGTATTACATCAAGCACCGCAGTGTTTTCTTAGATTTGAATATTACTATTAAAACTATTAGTACGGTTTTGTTTTATAGAGGGCAATAGTTAAATCACTACAGGAATGCGTTTGCTCTCGCGAATAATTATTTTTATTAAAACTGCTATACTTGTCACGACAAGCGGCAAGACTATTAGTAAATGTATTTTATTCAGCATAAATAAGACGTAAACAAAGAGTAAAAAGAGGTTTGCCAAGGATAAATTGACAGTCCATTTATTGTTTTTCGTATAATAAAAATAAAGTAATACCAGTAATAGAGGATTAAATAGCAGAATGTTATAATTATAAGCCAACTCTTCGTGAAAGGAATAAAATCCCATAAATGCAAAGAATAATCCCAATAATCCCATTGTAAAAAGGTAAAATATATCGATGCTTTTCTTGTTTATAAGTACAATAAAAGCAAGAAGGAATGTATAGGTATAAAAATTATCCCACCATGAACTTGGAGTTTCTTTTTTGAATTCCAATACCGTTTTGCTTTCCTTGCAAAGCGGATGATTCTCATATTGAATTAATTTTAAACTTTTATGAAGTTCTAATGGCAAAAAGATTCGTGTTCCATATTCATCCACTTTTTTTCCGAAGATGATACTAGTTCCCAGTTTTTCATAAAAAGAATTATCAAAATAGGGATAAAGGATAGTTCTATAGGTTTTATCAGTATCAGTTTTCTTAACAATTACATTGGTTTCCAATGTTTTGTTGAGTATATCAACAACCATCGAAGTGCAGTTTTTATCGATAAATTTATAGGTATAATAACTTTCGCTAGAGGATAAAGTTGCCGTCAAATTATCTAATAATTTTTGTTTTTTTGCCAATGGGATATTTAATTCCTGCTCGAAAACACTCCTTTTTTCATAGGTATATTGATTCATAAAGTCAGAAAAATTATTGGCAACAGCAAAATATTCTAAATCTCCTTTGGCAAATTTTGCCACAAAATTTGGGGTCTTAAAATCAAAAGCGCCATAATTAAAAACTACATCTAGATTTTTTTCTAAGTCGGTAATTCGAATAGCAGTGTGTCCAAAAAGAGAATACGATTCGTTTCCTGTGTCGCAAGTAATGATGCTGACACTAGCGTTTTTTGACAAAATTCCATTCTGTCCAAAACTGCTCATTGAACTTATAAGGAGTAAAATAAAGAGTATTTTTTTTAATAATGACTTCATTTATAAGGGTGTAACAAGAATAAAATTAATTTCTAAAAAGGCCTAAATCTACTTTTACCGAAAAAATATTTGAATACAAGGCAGCGCTTTGATTTCCTAAATTAGTCAGAGCATAATCAATTTGGATGCCTTTGTATTTGAATCCTAATCCAATATTAGGTTGAAAACCTACTTTCTCCGTGTTGTCAATTTGTTGTATGTTTTGGAAATTTCCCACACCAGCACGCAAGAAAACCAAGTCGGTGTAGCCAAATTCAAATCCCAATGCGGGATCAATACTCACGAAATCTGTCGAAAGCAAATCGTTTGTTTTGGTGAAAACCATATTGACATTGGCTGCAGCCAAAAGACTATAATCATAACGAATGATAAACTTTTTGGAAAGTCCTAATTGTGCTTTTGGAGCCGTAATCTCTGTGCTTTCTGGTAATTCCTGATTTTGTCCAGGTATAGCATTTGCAATTTTCTTGTATTCGGCTTCGTCAATACTCCAAACATTATAAGTGGTTGATATGTCTCGAAGCATCAAACCAAAATGCCAATCATTTTTTTCGTATTGTAACCCAACATCAAAACCAAATCCCCAAGAACCAGCAAAATCCCCAATAATCCGACGAATTATTTTAGCATTAACACCATATTGAAATCCTGGAACTTGCAGTTTTCGTGCATAAGAAAAAGTGACGCCGTAATCTGCAGTAGAAAAAAGACTGACACGATTGTAGTCAATATTGCCTTGGCTATCTATTAATTCCGTCGTATTCAAAATGTCATCAACACCAAAACGGATTAAGGAAATCCCCCAAGCACTTTGATCGTCGATGGGTTTTGCATAAGCAATGTAATCGTATTGGGCAATATTAGCAAAATAATTGGCGTGCATCAAGGAAAGTTGATGGTCTTCAAGATGAATTAACCCAGCGGGGTTCCAATAGCCCGAATTTACGTCACTGGTATTTGAAGTCATTGCGTTTGCCATTCCTAAAGCCGCAGCATCTACACCAATATTCATAAACTCGTTCGAATACTTTCTAACGGTTTGTGCATACGAACTGGCGCAAATTATAGGGAGAAAGAAGAATAGAATTTTTTTTAGCATTGATTTTTTTGCAGACCAGAGGACTGTTTAATTTTTCCCAAAAATATAATATTTTAGTGAGGTAATTTCTTTTTTAACAACCCTTTCAGAATTGTACAACTTGAAAAACAAAATCTCTTTTAAAAAACGCACTTCTCATTGACTTATTATATTAAATTTGTGAACT
>CALPPA020000209.1 GCA_943325355.2 Klebsiella pneumoniae
TATAGGGAGTTGAATTGCAATTTTGTAACCAGCCATTTGCGGGATTAAAAAGATGAACCGTTTCCGATGGATTGTGCAAACCTTTCCATTGGGTTGTTGATGTGGTTCCATCCATCACTTTGGCCCAATTTAAATTTTTATCTCGAATAGGTATAAAATTGCCGTGCCAATACGCAATATTTCCTTTATTGTCAGCATATACCGTATTGTTTGAGGTATTGGCTTTCATTTCCATTGCTTTTTTATAGTCGTCAAAGTTTTTTGATTTAGTGCGAACCCAGCTTTGCTCTAAACTTTTCATAGAACGGTTTCTGGATTTTAGACTTATCCATTTTCCATCTCTTTTGGCCATAATTGGTCCTTTATTGGTAAAAAAAGTGGTAAATGTTTTGGGAATTAATTTGTTGTTCTCTAAATAGCTAATAGTGATTTTCTTTTCTGTAACTGGATATAATTTGGAATCGTACTCGTAAAATAATTTTTTGTTTTTGGCAACTATTTTTTCAGCATAGACATCGGCGACATCTACATTTGAGGAAGTGTGCATCCAACCGCAATTTTCGTTAAATCCTTGGTAGATAAAAAATTGACCCCAAGTTACTGCTCCATAAGCATTCAAGCCTTCTTCGCTATTGATTTGAATTTCAGGTCTAAAGTAAAAAGAAGTGTGTGGATTAATATACAATATAGCATTTCCGCTAGCCGTTTTTGATGGTGCGATTGCAAATCCATTGGAACCTGTTTGCATATCCTTTACTTTTTCGACATAGGCAAATTTATCCTCTATTCCGTAAAAGGATTTCAGTTCAGCATTGGTTAAATCAGCTGTACTTATAGCGCCAATGCTTCCGTCTGTCCAAAGTAAGGGAAACCAAGGTTCAAAATGAGTGAGCATCAAAGGCTTTATTTCAGGATGTTTGTATAAAAAATAGTTAATTCCGTCGGCATAACTGTTTAGTAATTTTTTTAACCAAGGAGCCGCTTTTTTATAATCGGTTTTTGCCTCATCAGCATCTATTAATAAACGAGTTTCTAAATCATTGTATAAAACCGATTCTCCTTTTACTTCCGATAGGCGTCCTAATTTTTCAATGTAGTTTCTTTCGACTCTCTTGAAATCATCTTCGCATTGTGCGTATAACATTCCGAAAACAGCATCGGCATCTGTTTTTCCGTAAATATGAGCAATACCCCAGTTGTCTCTAATGATAGTGACTTGTTGGGCTAGTTTATGAAGTCTATCGATTTCTTTGGTATCTAGTTTTTGAGAAAAACCAATTGTTGAAGAACTCAGTAATAGAATCCCTATTTTGAGAATTATTTTATAGGTTTTCATTTTAATTGATTTTAAATTTTTGACCTTCATAATAAATACTCATTTCAAGACTTTTTATTCCTATAGTATTATTTTTTGGTACTTTTGTAATTCCTTTTGGTTTTTGAACAACGATTACTTCGCTTTCCCCAATAATTTCAATTTCTTTATTGCGAACAACAATCGCAGTACTTTCGTCAATACCAATACCGATGTGCGTTGGAAATTCTACTAATGCAGAAAGTAATCTATTGTAGCGACTTCGTTTGAGGAAATGTTGGTCAATAATTACGTTTTTAATTAATCCCAATCCTTCAGCAGTTTTCAGATTGTCGTATCTAATGTTGTCGAAAGTTGATGCGTATTTCGTTTCTAATTTTTGTTCTCCTGTAATCATGTGTTCACACATTACTGCAGCACCAGCACTTGTTCCAGAAATGGTGCTTCCGTTTTGATAGGCTTGATGAATGGCTTTAAAGACTGGAGTATTATTTACTACTTTCATAAATCGAGATTGATCACCACCAGAAATAAAAATTAGTTTTGCCTTTTGAAGTGAATCAACAAGAACTTGATTTGTTGCTGTTTGCTTGTTGAAGTTTAGCATTACAATCGGGTTGGGAGTCAATTTTTCAACTTGTTTCTTAAAATAAATGTAAGCACTATCAGGTTCTTCACTCGACATAGGTAAAACAACGATATAATCCTTCTTTTGTAAACTCGAAATGGATAAAAGTTGATTCATTAATTTGTCGGATCGGTTTCCGCCACCAATTATAAACAGTTTACCTTTTGGGGTTTGAGAGTAGATAGAATTTGTTGCAATTAGTGCAAAGAATGCAAGAAATAATTTTACACTGTTTTTTGTTGAAAATAGGGGAGTATTCATAAGGGAAAGTAAATAAATTATAGTATTATAAAGTTAAGTTACGTTTAAACGCACAGCCCAACTCGATTATAGAATCGGTTTTTGCAATACCAGGAATGTTGTCTATTTTTTCATAGAGTAATTTTCTCATATGTTCGTGATCTTTGGCTATCAATTTGATATAGAGCGTAAAAGATCCTGTAATAAAGTAACATTCCGTTACTTCGGGTATGTTTTTTAGCGCTTCAATAACTTTGCTGGAGTCTTGATCTTTGTTTAAAGTAATCCCAGTAAAAGCACCCCAATCGTAGCCAATTTTTTTTTCGTTGATAACAGGTTTAATTCCAGTTATAATATTTTGTTCTAGTAACCTACTGATGCGTTGGTGCACCATTGTATTCGATATTTTTAAATTTGTTGCTATAGCTGAAAAAGCCATTCTTCCGTCTTTTTCTAATTCTTTAATAATGTTGATGTCAAATTCATCTAATAGTTCCATATTCGGGGTTTTAAGTTAAAATCACTTTTTTTACAGTTTTAAAAGTAAATATTTTTTTTTAAATTTTTCCAATATAGCATATAAATTTAATACGCACTTTGGAAAATATGACTTATTTAAAATCTAAAATCTAAAAATATTTTTTTATTTATATAAATTTAAAGTCAAAAATAGTATTTATTAACGTAAATAAAAAAAATATTTATTACTTTTGCTTTTAAATTTAAAATCATTGACTAATGATACAAACCGCACAAGAACTTTCATTAAAATCGGAAGTTTTAATAGAAAAAGAGAATAAATACGGAGCGCATAATTATCATCCACTTCCCGTTGTTTTAGAAAAAGGAGAAGGTGTTTTTGTTTGGGATGTTGATGGGAAAAAATATTATGATTTTTTATCGTCTTATTCAGCAGTAAATCAAGGTCATTGTCATCCGAAAATTGTTGACGCTATGATACAACAGGCGAAAATATTGACGTTGACTTCACGCGCTTTTTATAACGACAAACTGGGAGTTTTTGAAGAATTTGTCACTAACTATTTTGGGTTTGATAAAGTTCTACCTATGAATACTGGAGCCGAAGCCGTAGAAACAGCTCTAAAATTATGTAGAAAATGGGGTTATGAAGTAAAAGGTATTCCTGATAATCAGGCGCAAATTATTGTTTGTGAAAATAATTTCCACGGAAGAACCACGACCATCATTTCGTTTTCTAATGATGAGAATGCCCGTCAAAGTTTTGGTCCTTTCACAAATGGTTTTATTAAAATTCCTTACAATGATATCGAAGCTTTAGAAAAAGTTTTGAAATCCTCAACAAATATTGCTGGATTTTTAGTAGAGCCTATTCAAGGTGAAGCTGGAGTTTATGTTCCTGGCGAAAGCTATTTGGCGAAAGCCAAAGCTCTTTGCGAACAATACAATGTTTTATTCATCGCTGACGAAGTTCAAACAGGAATCGCTCGCACTGGAAGATTACTGGCGACTTGTGGTAATTGTTCTTGCGAAAATGGGTGTGAAAACAAACCTGAAGTAAAACCCGATATTTTAATTTTAGGGAAAGCCATTTCTGGTGGTGTTTATCCAGTGTCTGCAGTTTTAGCAAATGACGCTATAATGAACGTTATAAAACCGGGTCAACATGGATCTACTTTTGGAGGAAATCCTATTGCAGCAGCTGTTGCTATTGCTGCGCTTGAAGTGGTACGCGAAGAACATTTAGCAAAAAATGCAGAACGATTAGGGATTCTTTTAAGAAAAGGATTGAACGAAATTGCCCAACGAAATCCGCTAATCGAATTGGTTCGTGGCAAAGGATTGTTGAATGCCATTGTAATCAATTGCAGCGAGGATTCCGATTTGGCTTGGAATATCTGTCTTCGTTTTAGAGATTATGGATTATTGGCAAAACCAACTCACGGTAACAAAATACGTTTTGCGCCGCCTTTGGTGATTACAGAACCTCAAATTCAAGATTGTTTAGGAATAATTGAAAATGCCTTGAATGATTTTCTATAGTTGTTTGATAGCTGTATTTTATAAATATAA
>CALPPA020000210.1 GCA_943325355.2 Klebsiella pneumoniae
ATATTTCCAAGGGGTTTCTATTTTTGGCAAGGACTGGATTTTGGTTAAATTCAGTTTACAATCGCTCATTACATTCAAAACCGCAGCCAAACTTCCACGCTTGTGATCCAATTCGAATTTGATTGAAGCTCTATTAATTTCTTCTTTAGAAACAAACGAATTCTCCTTTTTGATAATAACAAATCGTGTCATATTGTTATTAATGGTTTGAATTTCTGGCGCCAAAATTTCTAAACCGTACATATTTGCTGCCGTTTTACTAGCAATTGCGGCAATTCCTGAAAGTTGCTTTTTCTGAATTCTACGTGCTGTTTCGGCAGTATCTTTGTCTTCGACTAATTTAATTTTTGGATACTTTTTTAAGAACTCCATACATTGCAACAAAGCCATTGGATGCGAATGAACTTCCAAAATATCTTTGATTTTTTGACCTTTCAAAGCCATTAAATTTTGATGAATGTCTAAATAATGTTCCCCAATAATGTGCAAGTTGTTTTTGTCAATCAAGGCATAATTCGGAATAATTGGGCCTGCAATTGAATTCTCAATCGCCATAACAGCTTGATCCGATTTTCCTGAAAGTAAGCTATCAATCAGTTTGTCGAATGACAAGCATTCATCCACTTCTACATCAGCGCCAAAATATTCCTGTGCCACCTGATGATGGAAAGACCCTTTTATACCTTGTATTGCAATTGTTGTTCTCATTTACATTCAAAAAAAAATCCTGATTTTCATCAGGATTGTATATTAGTTTTATTTGTTTTTTAATCTTTCAAATAACCATAGACAATCCTTACTTCCTAACGAAGAAATAGTAAGTATTGCTATAATAAAAACGGTTATTTGACATTTTGCTTTTTGTTAAAAAATTCTCTGCGAATGTATAAATTATTTTTTGCCAACCCAAAAAAATATTCATTTTTAAACAACAAAAATAGTATTCTTTGTAAATCCTCTTGTTTTTTATTTAAATCACAAAAAAACAACTTTTCAACAGTTCTTTTTTGTTAAATAACAAGTCAATACTCTTTTCCTATTTTCTTGGTTTTAGCTTTTCTACTCTTGTAGGCGTATCGATAGCTTTAATTATTGTTTGTGAACTTATTGCGATTGATTTAATAATTTCGATCATATTATCAAAATCGATGCTTTTTATATCATCATTTACTTTATGATAAGTAAGCTCATTATCCATTTTTGATGTTGAAATTGTATGAGCCGGAACCCCTTGAGCTGCCAATCTAGCATTGTCAGAACGATAAAAAAGCTGTTGAGTAGGATACGGATCAGGGTTGAAATTAAAGTTAGACCCTTTCAAATTTTTCTGCAAGATGGTTCCAAAATCAGATTTTTCAAATCATGTGATGTAAGCTGAATTTTTACCCCATTTACTTTCTGTACCTATCATTTCAATATTAAACATTGCTACCACCGAATCAGGATTCATATTTTCTGAGAAAAACTTCGAACCAAAACCACCTTCTTCCTCACCTGTGAAAGCTACAAAAATAATCGTCCTTTCGTTTTGATTTAATTCTTTGAAATACTTGGCCAAAGCTATAACTGCGGTAGTCCCAGAAGCATCGTCATTTGCCCCATTGTAAATCTTATCTTCGCCGTTTTTTGCAAAACCTATATGATCATAGTGAGCCGAAAAAATCACAAATTGTTCGGGTTTAGATTTACCGGGAAGTATTCCAATCACATTATTAGCTTTTTGCTCTTTCACATCAAATTCTTGACGGTAATTTTTTAAATCTTTAAAATACGAAAGATTAATTTTCTTAAATTCTTTTTCAATAAAGACTGAAGCTGAATCAATTCCCGGCGAAAAAATAGCTCGTCCTTCCATTTTATCGGAGGCCAACTCGGTTTCGATTCGGATGATTTCCTCTTTTTGTATAAAGGGTTGAACTTGCGCTTGAACTGAAATGCCTAATAAGGCCACTAAAATAGAAAATGAATTTTTCATAAATAAATTTGAATTGTTTGTATTGTTTTTAAAAACTGTTATATAGCTCTGTTTTTTGACAGCCATTTTTTTCCTTCGGAAATTCTTGTGACCATCATCGCGGCAACTAAATCTCCATTAGCATTCAACAAAGTCGCCATTGGATCTACCAGAGTCCCTATTATCATTGCTGCTGGCAAAGCTTGTTCCATTGGCAATCCGTAAACGGTTATTGCCAGAACTTCGCCAATATAACCTCCGTTTGGAATTCCGCCTTCTACAACTGAAACGATTACGGTAATTCCCAATGCTAGAAGCAAGGTGCTAGGCTCTGTAAAATCTTTGCCGAAAATTGCAAAAATTACAGCAATTTTAATAATTGATGACATTGATGAGCCGTCTTTATGCAAAGGAGCTCCCAACGGAATTACAATATGATTGATGTGATTAGGGATTTTCATATCCTCGGCAGCTTCAAGATTTGCTGGAATTGTGGCAATGCTGCTGCAAGTTCCAAGTGCGGTCAATGATGGTGTAATATTGTTTTTCCAAAAAATAGAAAGCCCTTTTTTTCCTCCAGCCATAAAAGCATACAGGCTAAAAAACACCACAAAATAGAAAGCACAAACTGCATAATAAAGGCCTAAGGGCTTGGCGTAAGCTCCAAATAATTGCGGCCCAAATATTCCAACTTGATAGGCAAAGTAAGCTCCCAAACCTATTGGAGCCGTTTTCATAATGATGTGTAATAATTGTTTCATCACCTCGTCTCCCGATTTTAGGAAACTTTTAAAATTTTGTCCTTTTTCGCCAGATTGCAAAGTGGCAAATCCTATTAAAAAGGAAAATAATATCAAAGCCAACATACTTTTTCGAGACAATAACTCATAAAAATCATTGGCGGTAAGTAATTGGGTGATTTGAGAACCGGTATTCCCTGCTTGAATATTTTCTAAAGGAATTTTAGATACAACAAAATCTTGGTGGATAGGAAAAAACAAAACCCCAAGAATCATCAGAATTGCAGAAATCAGAACTGTTCCCAAGAAAACACCCATCACGATGGTGAATAATTTACCTAGTTTTTCTGTCTTTTCCAATGTGGCTACTGAGGAGGCAATCGTAAAGAAAATCAACGGAATGATGGCTGTAAACAACAAGTTTAGAAAAATATCTCCTAAAGGTTTTATCACCTCAACTCCTTTCCCGAAAACCAATCCTAAAATACTGCCTGCCAGAATTCCTCCCAAAAGCAATAAAATACTTTTGTAATTTTTCAAGAAACTACCCGATGATGTGTTTTGTTTCGACATTATTTATATAATTTAGGTAAATATATAAATCTAAATGAATTATTCCCAAATAAAAAAACATCCTTAAAAATGGATGCTTTTTGTAATACTTTATGAGGTTAAATGATTAGAAATTTTTAGAAATTCCTATATTAAATGACTGCCCAAAATTGAAATTAACATTACTAATACTTACGTTATTTCGATCACTCTTTGTATTTGAATAGGTCAACCCTCCAATACCAAAATTTAATCCAAAATTATTTTTAATATTTAGAAACAAGCCAGGCGCAAAACTCGTGTAAAAACCATCAAAGGTAGTTGTTGGACTGCCTGGAACAGAAAAAGAATTAGTCTTAGTTTCATAACCTGCACCTACATCAGCATATAACAAAAACATTTGACTCAATGATTTTGAATACCGGACAAAAGCTCCCGCTGAAAAGTTTTTATTTATTATTTCCTGATTATTAGGTTGATTTTCTTGGGAATTGTATTTATTTTTAGAAATTGAAAATCCAGTTTCTACTCCTACTGTCCAATTATCCTTGAACTGATATCCTACTTTTGGAGAAAAATTAAAATTTTCAGACTTGGACTGACCCGCTTGATAAGATTCATTATTAGACCAAAAACTCACACCTCCTAAAACTAAAACGGTACCTTTTTGAGCGTTTGCAAAGCTAAATACAGCCAATGCAAGAATAAGTAATAATTTTTTCATTTTTAATTTGTTTAAAATTTATCTTACAAATAGAAACCATACTGTTTGATTTCAAATTTCTTTTAACATTAACTTAAGCGTTAAAAAAAGTATAATTTTTTAAGTAAAAATAAGGGAAGTGATGAATTCTACTTTTTCTGTTTACTTTTGCTACAAATAAATATCAATGTCAATAGAAGTAAATAACATCTCGAAAAGTTATGGTGCACAAAAAGCGTTGGACAACATTTCATTTTCTGTCAAAAAAGGAGAAATCG
>CALPPA020000211.1 GCA_943325355.2 Klebsiella pneumoniae
TACCAACCCGCCCAAAAATGGCTCAAAGACCGAAAGGAAAGAGAATTGAGTTACGAGGATATTTTGCATTATCAAAAAATAATCGTGGCCTTAAGCGAAACCGACAGATTGATGAAAGCAATAGATAAAATTGATATATAAACTACATTTTTGCCTTTTACCTTAGGTTAACTTTGTCAAAGTTTTGAACTTTGACAAAGGTCTTTTGCCACACAACAAACTCGATTTTAAGATAACTTTAATTCTTTGCATCTTTTTAATGATTAATATTGTAAAACAATCTAATCTAAATACTATGAAAAAAATAATCTTCTCCATCGTGTTGTTAATCGCCATTATCATTGGTTGTAAAACTAAAGGCAACTCCAGTAATTCCAAAAAATTAAACATTACTTTCGAATCCAAAAGTAACAGCAAAGTTACAGGAACTGCCACCTTTACTGAAAAGAAGGGGAAAGTGACTTTTATTGCCAAATTATCGGGATTAACAGAGGGAATTCACGCCATACACATACACGAAAAATCAGATTGCACTGCCGCTGATGGTAGTTCTGCCGGAGGACATTGGAATCCAACCTTCAAAAAACACGGACAATGGGGAGTGGGCGAATATCATAGAGGCGATATTGGCAATTTCATAGCCGATGAAAAAGGAAACGGAAGCATTACCTTGACCACTGACGAATGGACCATTGGTGGCGAAGATGAAACTAAAAACATTCTTGGAAAAGGGTTGATAGTGCATCAAGGTGCTGATGATTTTGTTTCTCAACCAGCCGGAAATGCTGGAGCAAGAGTGGCTTGCTCGGCAATTATTAAATAAGAGCATTTCAAAAAAAGTTTCGAAACCGTCTTGATTTTTAAATCGAGACGGTTTTTTAATTTTAAAATAATATGAAACCCATAAAATAACATAAATTTGTAGCTTGAAACTAAAACTATGATTAACCCATCGTCAAACGGCTGGATAGACAAATATTTCTTGGAGCAAAAATCATCTTTGCTTGCTGCCGAGACGAATCCCGATGTATTTTATAAAAAAATCAGAGAAACTGGGTTTATTTATGGACATATCGTTTCTTTTGATACGACAGTTCCAATTAGTACAAAAGGATGGCTTGAAAACGAGATTTCAAAAGTGGCCCTGCTCAATACTATATTCGGAATTTATGGGTTGACAACTAACGATAATACCCCTAAGAAATTTGTTTCAAAAGCTGTTGCTTTCTATAACGAAATGAATCCACAAGGATTTAATTTGTTTAAAAAAGTAATCCCCGACAGTTCCGATGCATTAAACTTGGAAAAAATAATAGACAGTCGAGTTCAAACGAATATCGATATTATTAACAAAAACTTCTCGCATATTGTTACCAATGCCTTGCTTTTTATTGATGTTTTGGCTTTTCGCCAATACTTGATTCACGGAGCAATACCCGAAAAATACTTAAAAAAAATAGAGGAATCCATCATCAGTATTGTATCTCTGGCTTTAAAAACTAAATCCAACAAATCGAAATATGATGATTTATTGATTAAACTTTTTGAATCATCCGTGCGTTATAGTAAATTTTCGAAAGTGAATATAAAGTCCCAAAACTTTGGGATGGAAGAATTAAAATTAGATTATTTCACCAATGAATTGGAAAAACAGTACTTGGTTGATATGGCGGGAATGGCATTGTGGAGTGATGGAATCATCGAAAATAATGAAGCTTATTTTCTGTACAAATTAGCTGAATTAATAGGAGTTCCTGATGATTTCGTTACCGAAAGTATCGAAAAAACGAATGATTTTATTAACAAGTACAAAAATGAAATCCCCTATTTCAAATATTCCAACCCAGTTAAACATTTTTATGACCAAACTACACATACGGTTATAAAATTAATTACGCGCAACAAAAACCGGCTGTTAAAAGAAATTATTGAAAGTAAAGAATTAATGATTTTATTAGCCTATTCCACCCGTAGGGATTTAAATGAAAAGGAAAAGAAAAAAGTAAAAAAACAGTTGTTGGATATTTGTAAAACCATTCCATCTCTGGCTATATTTTTATTGCCCGGAGGTAGCATATTGCTCCCTATCTTCATCAAATTTATTCCAACTCTTTTGCCTTCTTCATTTAACGAAAATCTAGAAAACGAGGATTAATTTTTAATTTTATTCTCGAAAGAAAATAATCACAATTATAGTATAATAAAAAATGATAGTTTTTTATATTTGTATCATAAAATACTATTTTAAATGACAATTACTCAACTACAATATGTTTTGGCTGTGGCTGAACATAAAAATTTTACTCTTGCCGCCGAAAAGTGTTTTGTCACCCAACCCACATTGAGTATGCAAATTCAAAAAATTGAAGAAGAACTCAATATTTTGATATTTGACAGAAGCAAAAAGCCTATTCAACTGACAGATATTGGAAGAAAAATTGTTGAACAAGCAAAAAATATAGTCAGTGAAGCCGGAAAAATAAAAGATATTGTTGAATTTCAAAAAGGATTTATAGGTGGCGAATTTAGATTGGGAATTATCCCAACAATAATGCCAACTCTTTTACCTATGTTCTTGAATAATTTCATAAAAAAATACCCAAAAATAAAACTTATCATCGAGGAACTTAATACTGATGAGATTATTACTCGTTTAAAGAATGGACATCTTGATGCTGCCATTGCGGCAACTCCTTTGGAAGATGAAAAAATAAAAGAAATAGTACTGTATTATGAACCTTTCGTGGCTTACATCCCGGAGAACTTTGCCATTTTACACAAAAATGAAATTGAAATTTCTGATCTAAATCTTGACGATATTTTATTATTACAGGACGGACATTGTTTCAGGGATGGTATTTTAAATTTATGCAAAAACCAAGATGTTGCTTCTAGAACTTCATTTCAACTGGAAAGCGGCAGTTTTGAAACCTTGGTTAAATTAGCTGATGAAGGTTTAGGAACAACACTTCTTCCCTATTTGCATACCTTAGACTTAAAAGAAAAAGATAAATTGAAACTGAGGCATTTCAAAGAACCAAAACCAGCAAGAGAAGTTAGTTTGATTTATCCAAAAAGTGAATTGAAAATACATATTATCGACGCACTAAAGAATAGCATTTCAGGGATTGTAAAGGGCGCAATTGTTTTTCAGAATGTTCAAATAATTAGCCCTATTTTAAAGAAATAAAAAAGGATTACGAAAGCTATCGGAATCCTTTTAAGTGTTAACTAATTCACGATGCTTAAAAAGGGCTTAAGTTCCGGTCTTGCATTAGTGAAATTTTCCAGCCAAGTTTTTAATTGTTCGATTTCAGATGGCAATAAATTTTTGTTTGCTTTTCTCAATTCTTTACAAAAAAGTATAGGGTCAATACTAACTTTTTCGAGTACAAGCTTAGTGTAATCGTATATCATTCTATAAGGCATAATAAAAAGATTTAGGGTTATCTTGATATAAAATAGAGTATAAATTTAGAATATAATATTATTAAATCCTATAAAAATGTAAATAAAAATACGATTAAGTACGAAAAAACACGTTTATTTACGCTTTTTTAAATTATTTATAAGAAATAGATTAAATTATTTAATTTACTAAAAGTTAATTTGAATTAAATTGTCAGAATAGATGAACAAAAAAAAGAACCATTAAGGTTCTTTCTATTTAGTTGTTAACAATTAAAAGACATTGTTTTAATTCAGGTTTTTCAATTATGAAATCTAAAAGCCATTCTTTTAACATCTCCATTTCGTAGGGTAACAAAGCCTTTATTGCTTTTTCTAATTCTTTGCAGAAAAGTATGGGGTCAAAACTCACTCTTTCTAGTACTGATTTAGTATAATCAAACATTACTTTAGACATACAAATTAAGATTTAGGGTTAGTTGCTGATTTTTAAAGTATGCATTACTATATTTTATTTTAAAAAAAGTGACCTATTTAATAACGTTCAATTGGAATTTTTATTGCATTCAAATATACAATTTTAATAAATAATTTTTACCCTTTTTTTGCTCGAAACATTTCTCTTTTCCCTGGAGGTCCTTCCAGTTTTTCAACTGTGAATCCCACTTCAATCATACTCCTTTTTACAACACCTCGAGCAGCATAAGTTACCAACACACTCTTTGGTTTAAGGGCATCGTACATTTTTTGAAATATTGACGTACTCCATAATTCAGGTTGAACATCAAACCCAAAGGCATCAAAATAAATCAAGTCAA
>CALPPA020000212.1 GCA_943325355.2 Klebsiella pneumoniae
AAGAATTGATTGCCGTTTCTGAAAAATATGGATGTTATCTTGTGGTTGATGAAGCTCATGCATTGGGAGTTTTTGGAGAAATAGGAGGAGGATTAGTTCAAATGTTGGGTTTCCAAAATCAAGTTTTTGCTCGAATAATGACTTTCGGAAAAGGATTGGGTTGTCACGGTGCAGCGATTTTAGGTTCTCAAGAATTGAGAGACTATCTTGTCAATTTTGCACGGAGTTTTATATATTCCACTGGACTTTCTCCACATTCGGTTGCTACGATTTTAGTGGCGTATCAACATTTACAATTAGAAAAACAAACAATCGCAAAACTTCGGGAAAATATCGTTCACTTCAACCAAGAGAAAAACATTTTGGGATTGAAACCTATGTTTGTTCGAAGCAAATCAGCCATTCAAAGCGCCATAATTCCAGGAAATCAAAACGTAAAATCCATTGCCAGTCAATTGCAGGAGAAAAGTTTTGATGTCAAGGCTATTTTATCACCCACAGTTCCCGAAGGACAGGAGCGATTGCGATTTTGTTTACACAGTTACAATTCGGCAGCAGAAATCTCAGAAGTGTTGGGTTTGTTGAGTACTTTTGTTTTTTAGCTTTTTGAAACACGTATCTTTGCGAACTTTGTGCCTTTTTTGTGAACTTTGCGGTTAAAAAAATATATGAAACTATTTATTACAGGAATATCAACCGACGTAGGCAAAACCATTGCCTCCGCCATACTAGTCGAAGCACTTCAAGCCGATTATTGGAAACCCATTCAAGCGGGAGATTTAGACAATTCCGACAGTCATAAAATCAAAAAGTATGTTTCGAATGACAAAACGGTCATTCACGAGAACAGTTATAAACTCAACACGCCGGCAAGTCCACACTTTGCTGCTGAACGTGACGGAATTACAATCGATATAAAACATATCATAGAGCCAAAAACGGATAATCATTTCGTGATAGAAGGCGCTGGAGGTGTTTATGTTCCATTAAATGATACTGATTGTGTCATTGATTTAATTAAGGAAGATTACAAAGTAGTTGTGGTTTCTAGACATTATTTAGGAAGTATAAATCATACTTTGCTCACTATTGAAGCCTTAAAAAGCAGAAAAATTAACATTGCTGGAATTATTTTTAGTGGTGAGGAAAACAAAGCAACTGAATCAATTATTCTAAATAAAACAGGAGTTAAGTGCATTGGGAGAATTGAAGAAGAACCTTATTTCGACCAAAATGTAATCAAAGAATACGCTGATTTGTTTCGAGACAATTTACTAAATTTATAAGATAATAGATTATAGAATAAAGAGAAGTGACTTTCCTATCTTTGCCTACAACTATGGGGTTTAGTCTTTATTCTATGCTCTATTTTCTATATTCTAAAAAAATGACTTTACAAGAAAAAGATAGCCAACACCTTTGGCATCCCTACACACAACATAAAACTTCAAAACCAGCTATAGCCATCACAAAAGGCGAGGGAGCTTTGCTTTGGGATGAAAACGGCAAAGAATATATTGATGCCATTGCCTCGTGGTGGGTCAATCCCTATGGGCATTCTAATAAATTTATTGCCGATGCGATTTACAAGCAATTAACAACTTTAGAACACGTTCTCTTTGGAGGATTTACACACGAACCTGCAATCGTTTTAGGGGAAAGGCTGATGGAAATTTTACCTAAAAATCAAAAAAAAATATTCTTTTCTGATAACGGATCAACCGCTGTTGAAGTGGCTATCAAAGTGGCTTTACAATATTTTTTCAACAAAGGAGAAAAGAAAACCACTATAATAGCTTTCGAAAATGCTTTCCACGGTGATACTTTTGCCGCTATGGCAACAAGTGGAATTTCCTTTTTTACCGAGGCTTTTCAAGGAATGTTAATAGATGTTATTCGGATTCCAGTGCCAATAAAAGGGCATGAGCAAATCAGTTTTGATGCTTTGGCGGAAGTTCTAAAAAAATCTAATTGTGCGGCATTCATATTCGAGCCTTTGGTTCAAGGTGCAGCCGGAATGGTAATGTACGAACCAGAATCGCTCGATGAATTAATCCAGATTTGTAAAGAAAACAAAGTGCTCACGATTGCTGATGAAGTGATGACGGGTTTTGGAAAAACAGGAAAAACATTCGCCTGCGATTATTTAAAAGAAAAACCCGATATGATGTGTTTGTCAAAAGCCTTGACCGGTGGTACAATCCCAATGGCGATTACCACTTTTACCCAATACATCTTCGAAGCTTTTTATGATAATGATATCAATAAAGCTTTATTTCATGGACATACTTTTACGGGAAATCCAACGGGTTGTGCGGCAGCTTTGGCAAGTTTGTCTTTACTACAAACCGAAGAAATGCAAAACAATCTTATTCGTGTGAATAAAAGTCATTTGGCGTTTCAAAAACGCATCGAATCACATCCAAAAGTGACCACAACACGAGTGCTTGGTGTGATTTTTGCTTTGGAAATAAAAACCGAAAGTTCCGAAAGTTATTACGGAACTTTGCGCAATAAACTTTATGATTTCTTCATCGAAAATGGAGTTATTATTCGCCCTGTTGGCAGTATTGTTTACATTTTGCCTCCTTACATTATCACCGACTTACAATTGCAAAAAGTGTATCAAGTAGTCGAAAAAGCATTAGAAATAGTTTAATTAGCCACAGATTTATAGGATTAAGCGGGTTTCCACAAATTAATAAATAAATAATCCGTTTTTATCTGTTTAAATCTGTGTTATCTGTCTGCCATTTTTTTACGACCTTTGCGCTAAAATAAACAACCTTGTCACAAATTATCTCCATAACATCTATAGCTTCTATTTCTCCATTGGGCAATGACCCAAAAAAGATTTGGAATAATTATCAAAATACCAATCATTGTTTCACCCAAAATTTTTTGGACCATAAAAACACTCTAGTTGCCAAATTAGATACCGATTCAAAGGAAGTAATCGAGGCATTAAAACAATCGGATAGTAAATATAAATTCTTAGACAAATCGGTTTTGTATGCAATGGCAGCTTCACGCAAAGCCCTACAAAATGCGGGTTGGACCTCCGATGATATTTTCGGAATCAACATCGGTTCTTCTCGTGGGGCTACTGATTTATTCGAAAAACACTTTCAGGAATATTTGGAAACTGGTAAAGCCCAAACTTTGGCTTCGCCAACCACCACTTTGGGAAATATTTCCTCTTGGGTGGCTCACGATTTGCAAAGTTCAGGTCCCGAAATTTCTCATTCTATAACTTGTTCGACTGCTTTACACGCACTTTTGAATGGTGTGGCTTGGCTTCGTGCAGGAATGACGGACAAATTCTTGGTCGGTGGAAGCGAAGCTCCTTTAACGGATTTTACCATTGGACAAATGCGCGCTTTGAAAATTTATACCAACATAGACCATCAGCCTGATTTTGACGCACTTCGGCAAGCTCAGTGTGACAATGAAGAGGACAAAGACTACCCTTGTCGCGCTTTAGATTTAAATAAAACTCAAAATACACTAATCCTTGGCGAAGGTGCTTCAATTTGTTGTCTGGAAATTGGCCGAAAAGAAAATGCTTTGGCTTATGTAGAAGGTATTGGTTATGCTACTGAAATATTGGAACATAACATCTCCATTTCGGCAGAAGCGACTTGTTTTCAGAAATCGATGAAAATGGCTTTGGAAAATACGGATTTGTCAGAAGTTGATGTGATAGTAATGCACGCTCCTGGAACAAAAACAGGGGATTTAACGGAATACAAAGCGATTCAAAAAGTCTTTGGGATGGACTTGCCAATGCTCACCACCAATAAATGGAAAATTGGACACACTTTTGGCGCTTCGGGGATGTTGAGTGTTGAACTGGGAATTTTGATGATGCAACACCAGGAATTTATTGGCGTTCCATTTGCGGAAGCTCAAAAACCAAGAAAAAAAATCCGTAAAGTGCTGGTAAACTCTGTAGGTTTTGGGGGAAATGCGGTGAGTATTTTGTTGTCGTTGTAATCTCCTTTTTCAAAAATTGCCCACAGACCTGTCTGCCGACAGGCAGGTTCGAACGGATGAAACGGATTTACACAGATAATTTAGAATGTTTTCCAACTTAAATGACCTTATATGTCTTATATGGTAAAAAAAATAATCCGTTTTTTATCAGCGTTTTCCTTTAGCAAATCCGTGTCATCTGTGTTTCATAAACTATTCCACTGCGACTGAACAC
>CALPPA020000213.1 GCA_943325355.2 Klebsiella pneumoniae
AACCATCAGTGGCGATAAAAGTACAACTATTGTTAATCACGTTTTGCTTTTTGGCGAAAGCCACCAAACAACGACCTCCATTACCACACATTGAACTTTGGTTTCCGTCGGAATTGTAATAGACCATTCTGAAATCGGTGGTCATTGCGAGTTTCGAAGCAATCTCGTCATTTTCCAATAAAATAAGTCCGTCTCCTCCTATTCCAAAACGCCTGTCGCACAAATGTGCTATGAGTTGAACGTTTTCCTTTGGAAAAACCCCTGACCGATTGTCAATCATCACAAAATCATTCCCCGTTCCTTGGTATTTATAAAATTCTATTTGCATTTTAGTTGAATTGAGTAGCACAAAAGTACAAATATTAATGATACGTTAAAGAATGTTAAACGAGCGTTAAACTCTTTTTTTGAAATATCAAAATTTTTAATTTTACGTTGTAATTTATTAAATAAACAAACTATTATGAAACGATTTTCAAGCCTATTTCTAGTATCATTGTTAAGCGGAGCCATAACTCTTGGTTCTTACAAATTGTTATTTGATTACAATGGTTATTTTTCGAAAAACAAATCAATTACAACTTTAGCTCAAAATTCATATGGAAAACAAGTTGGTTTATCCGCAGAAGCGATTGATTTTACCGAAGCTGCAGACAAGACCATTCATACAGTGGTTCACGTAAAAAATGTTTCCAGAAAAAATGTTTCCAACCCTATTTTAGAGTATTTCTATGGTTATCAAGGAAATCAATTGCAGGAGCAAGTGGGAACCGGTTCCGGAGTAATCATTTCTGAAGATGGTTATATTGTGACCAATAATCATGTTGTAAAAGATGCTTCGGAGATTGAAATTACACTGAACAACAAAAAATCCTATCCTGCAAAACTCATTGGAACCGACTCGAAAATGGACATTGCCTTATTAAAAATTACTGCCGATGAAAAATTGCCTTACACAGCTTTCGCCAATTCGGATTCGGTGAAAATTGGTGAGTGGGTTCTGGCAGTTGGAAATCCGTACAACTTAACTTCGACCGTAACAGCAGGAATTATTTCGGCCAAAGCCAGAAACCTCGACACTAGCGGAATCCAATCGTTTATCCAAACTGATGCTGCCGTAAATCCTGGAAACAGTGGGGGAGCATTAGTAAATACTCGTGGCGAATTAATTGGAATCAACACGATGATTTCATCGCCAACAGGCAGTTATACCGGATATTCCTTTGCGATCCCATCCAACAATGCGCGAAAAATAATTGAAGATTTAATGGAATTTGGCAATGTACAAAGAGGAATTCTTGGAGTAGAAGGAGGCGAATTGAACGCAAAAGCATCCAAAGAATTGGGGGTAAATGAAACTCAAGGTTTTTACATTAATAAAGTACAACAAAAATCTGGTGCTGAAAAAGCAGGTTTGCAAAAAGGAGACATCATTATCAAATTAGACGGTCAAAATATTGCCACTTTTGCTGATCTTTCGGGTTATATCAACACCAAAAGACCGAATGACAAAGTAGAAGTTACCTTTATTCGAGAAGGAAAGAACAAAATACTTCCAGTCGTTTTAAGCAAAAACGAGTTTTTTAGTACTGAATTCAAAGGCTTAGAATTAGAAAATGTCAATGCAAACGATAAGAAAAGGTTCAACCTTGTCGATGGGGTTAAAATCAAATCTATCACCAATGAAAACTTAAAACCATACGAGCAGGATCTGATAGGAAATATAATACTCAGCATTGATAATGTAAAAATTAAAGATATCGAATCAGCTTCGAAAATATTGACAAACAAATCCCAAAATCAAAGCATTCAAATGGAAATGATCAATAAAAGAGGAGAGATTATTCGGATAATTATTTAAATCAACTCCTAAAATTAAATAAAAAATAGGCCGCAGATTCACAGATTTTTTAAAATAATTTGTGAACCTGCGGTTAACTTTTTATATCGGCAAAACGGTCGTGCTCTTTACTTCCGATATAATAAAAAAGCTATTAATCAAAGAAACTTCTGGTAAAACCGACAATTTTTTTTGGTGAAAATGATGGTAACTTTCCATATCCGGCAAAACAACTTTGAGCATATAATCAAAAGTTCCAGATACAAAATCACATTCCAGTACTTCGGGCATATTTATAATCGATTCATTAAATCCTTCTGAAATATCGTGGGTCTGTTTCACTAAAGTAACTTGACAATAAACCGTCAAGTTTTGGCCTAATTTCTTTTTATTCAAAACCGAAACATATTTTTCGATTATCCCTTCTTTTTCTAACCGTTTCACTCGGTCATGAACTGGCGTTAGCGAAAGGTTTATTTTTCCGGCAATATCCTTCAGTGTTAAATGAGCATCTACTTGCAGCAGCCTCAATATTTTTTTATCTGTTTCGTCTAAAATCATAATGCAAATAGATTAAATGAACCCGTTGGGTGTAATTAGTTTTTAATTATAATTTTTCGTCAGTTCGAGTGATTTTCGACAGAAAATCTTATCGAGAACAAGGAAAATTTCATTAAAAACGGTTCTCGATACATTTTTTGTTCCGTTTTACTACACAAAAAACACTCGAACTGACGTTTTTAATAATTACACCCAACTGGTTAAATGAATAAATTAAACTTTTCTAACTAGTTTATTTTTCGTTTTAGAAATATAAAAAACATCTTTTTCAGAAATTTTTTATGTAAAAATAGCAAATAAAATGAATATTTACTTAATATATAACTATTAATTATATGTATTTTCTTTATATACTACTTTTGTAATCTATTATTCCGTAACAATTAAATTCATATACTATGATAATTGGAATCCCAAAAGAAATCAAAAACAACGAAAATCGTGTAGCACTTACTCCAGCCGGAGTTGCTGAGTTCAAGAAACAAGGACATCCAGTATATGTTCAAAAGTGCGCAGGAGAAAATAGTGGCTTTACCGATGAAGCATACAAAACTGCCGGTGCTGAAATATTGCCAACAATTGAAGCTATTTACAGCATTGCCGAAATGATAATCAAAGTTAAAGAACCTATCGCTTCTGAATATCCTTTAATCAAAAAAGATCAATTACTTTTTACCTATTTCCACTTTGCTTCCTCTGAACCATTAACGCACGCAATGATCGAACGCGGAGCAGTTTGTTTAGCTTACGAAACCGTTGAAAAAACTGACCGAAGCTTGCCATTATTAGTACCAATGTCAGAAGTGGCTGGTCGTATGGCGATTCAAGAAGGAGCCAAATATCTAGAAAAACCATTAAAAGGAAAAGGAATTCTTCTAGGTGGAGTTCCCGGAGTTCCTCCAGCAAAAGTTTTAGTTTTGGGTGGTGGAATCGTAGGAACACAAGCCGCGAAAATGGCTGCCGGTTTTGGTGCCAGAGTGGTTATTATGGATGTAAGTTTAGCGCGTTTGCGTCATTTGGCCGATATTATGCCAGCCAATGTAATTACCGTAATGTCAAACCATTACAACATTAGCGAAGCCATTGCCGAAGCTGATTTGGTTATTGGTGCCGTTTTAATTCCAGGAGCCAAAGCGCCTCACTTGATTACTCGTGATATGCTAAAATTGATGAGCCCAGGAACAGTAGTTGTAGATGTAGCCGTTGACCAAGGTGGTTGTATCGAAACTTGCAAACCTACAACCCACGAAAACCCAACCTATATTATTGATGATATTGTACATTATTGTGTAGCCAATATGCCGGGAGCCGTTCCTTATACTTCTACCCTAGCCTTGACAAATGCCACTTTGCCTTATGCTTTGCAATTAGCCAACAAAGGATGGAAAAAAGCCTGTGCTGATAACGAAGAATTGAAAAAAGGACTTAATGTTGCCAATGGTAAAATTGTCTACAAAGGAGTTTCCGATGCTTGGGGATTACCGTTTAGTGAGGTAGAAACTGTTTTATAAAAAATAGTCTAATCTATTACAGAAAATCCATCTCAAATTAATGAGATGGATTTTTTTATTTTGGAGCTAATCCTGCACCCGAGGCTGAAAGCCGAACTGGCGAAGCAATCCGTTTTATCCACGCCAAAAAGCGTGGGATGCCACTTCCATCAGGGCTAAAACACATCAGTTGAAATCTACTCCTTCTGTTTTGTCAAATAATAAATTGGAATTCCCGTAAGCATTATCAAAACGCCCCAACCACAAGTCGAGAATTTAGTCAGCAATAACGAAA
>CALPPA020000214.1 GCA_943325355.2 Klebsiella pneumoniae
AAGGAGTTAAAACATTAAATATTACAGAGAAAACAGGTAAGCTTATTTCGATAAATTCCGTTACAGATGCTGATGATTTAATGATTATCAACAAATCAGGATTGACCATCAGAATGGCAGTCGAAGATTTGAGAGTTATGGGACGTGCTACTCAAGGTGTTAAATTAATCAACATCAAAGGAAACGATTCTATCGCTGCAGTTACAAAAGTAATGAAAGACGATGTTGCCGAAGTTATAGTAGACGAAGATGGAAATGTTATAGAAACTGAGGCGATTGAAAGAGTTAAACCTGTACTAGAGGTATTGGAAGACGAAGGAACAGACGAAGAGGATGAGGACGAAGATGATGCTGAAGTAGAAGAGGACGATTCTGAAGACGAAGACGAATCTGACGATGAAGCATAATTAGAAAAGAAATACAAGAATAATAATTAAATAAATAGAATGTTATGAAAAGTAAATATGTAATACTAGCATCAGTATTATTGATTTCAGTAATTGCTTTTGCTCAAAAAGACCAAATTAAAGCTGCCGAAAAAGCATTAAAAGCGGGTAATTCTCAGGAAGCAGTAACTATTTTGAATGGCGCTGAGTCTTTGATTGCCAATGCAGAAGCTTCTGAAAAAGCACATTTTTATTTTGTGAATGGAAATGCTCATTTAGAATTGGCCAATAAAAAAGTAGAAGAAGGTAAAAATTTGAGTGCTGCTGCAAAATCATTTCAAGATTTATTGGCTGTAGAAAAAGCATCTGGAAAAATTAAGTATTCAACCCAAGCCTCAACTTCAATTATTGATATTAAATTCAAATTGTTAAATAGTGCTATAGAAGATACAAAAACAGATAAACATTCTATAGGTGCTAAAAAGTTGTATGATGCTTTTTTGTTAGATAAAAAAGACACCATCAATTTGTATTATGCGGCTTCTACTTATGTTAATGCAAAAGAGTATGACGAAGCTCTTAAATTGTATGCTGAGTTGAAAACATTGAATTATTCAGGTAAGGGAACTAGTTATTTCGCAATGAATAAATTAACAGGTCAAGAAGATTTGTATAATACTGCAAAAGATAGAGATTTTGCCGTGAAACTTGGAACTCACGAAAAACCAAGAATGGAAGCTATACCTTCAAAAAGAGGTGAAATCTACAAAAACATTGCCTTGATTTTAGTTCAAGAAGGAAAAACAGAAGAAGCTAAAAAAGCTATTGCTGATGCCCGAAAAACAAATCCAGAAGACACCTCATTAATTTTGACTGAGGCTAACTTATACTTAGAAACAAAAGATTACGAAACCTATAAAAAGTTAGTTGTTGAGGCATTAGAAAAAAATCCAAATGATGCGGACTTGATTTTTAATTTAGGAGTAATTAGTGCCAATGCAAAAAACCCTACAGATGCTGAAAAGTATTATAAAAGAACCATAGAAGTTAATCCAAAATATACTAATGCTTTTATCAATCTAGCAGCTTTAAAACTGGAGAACGAGAAGGTGATAATTGATGAAATGAATAAGTTAGGAACTAGTACAAAGGATATGAAGCGTTATGACGTATTGAAAACTCAAAGAGAAGATTTATTCAAAAGCACCATTCCGTATCTTCAAAAAGCAGTAGAGCTAGATCCTACAAATATTGACGTATCAAAAACGCTTTTAAATGTATATAGCGCATTAGAAATGATGCCTGAAGCTAAGGCATTGAAAGAAAAAATAAAAGAAATAGAGCAAAAAAAATAAAATTAGTTGAAAAAAAAATCCCGTCCTGAATAAAAAATCTAGACGGGATTTTTTTATATAATTTTTTTAATCACTCGAAGTTTGTGAGTGTGTTTATTGACTTCGGCATTATATATTCCAAGATGGTCTAGCCTGTCGATTCTTACTTTTCCACTGGCGTGAATAATAAAATTATCATCCATAATAATTCCTACGTGAATGATTTTGCCTTCCTCATTATCGAAAAAAGCCAAATCACCAGCTTCACTTTCTTCAATAAAACTTAAAGGTTCTCCTTGAAGCGCTTGTTGTGATGCATCTCGCAATAACTTGTAACCATTGAGTTTGTATACCATTTGAGTAAAACCGGAGCAATCCACTCCAAAAGGTGTTTTCCCTCCCCAAAGATAGGGTGCATTCAAATACATAAAAGCAGTATTTAGAATTTGTTTCTTTGTTTTGATGCCACTAATTTTCGTTCCCTCAAAATTAAAATTCCCAGTATTGATGTCAGAATGATTCAAAAATGATAAAGAGGAACCTAACGGAATTGGTTGTAGTAAATTATTTGGACCCGTAATATATTCAATTAAATCAGCATTTAAAACAATAGCGTCTTGTGATAATTGATTGAATTCAGATTCGGATATAATTTGGTATTGTTTTGAATCAACCCAACCTTCATAATTGTCAAATTGTAATTTTATTTTTGACCATTGCTTGAATTGTTCCAAGATTTCAAAATGTTCACCAAATAAAACTTGAGAAACAATTTCGCTTTTGTCACTTGGTTCAATTCGGAGAGGGATTATGGCTAGATTACAAATTCCGAACATAGGTTGGAGTTATGGGTTATTAGGTCAAAAGTTATATGTAAAATAATGTTAATGATTGAACACATAACTTATAACCTGAAACGTTTTTAAATTCTTTCAATAACAATTGCAGATGCACCTCCGCCACCATTACAAATGCCAGCTGCACCAATCTTGCCATTGTTTTGTTCTAAAACGGTTAGCAAGGTAACAATTATTCTAACACCGGAGCATCCTAGTGGATGACCTAATGAAACAGCACCACCATTAACATTCACTTTGCTATCGTCAAGTCCAAGAATTTTTGCATTGGCCAAAACAACCACTGCAAAAGCTTCATTCAACTCGAAAAAATCTACATCATTTATAGTTAGTCCTGCTTTTTCCAATGCTTTAGGGATTGCTTTTGAAGGAGATGTGGTAAACCATTTAGGCTCTTGAGCTGCATCGGCATAACTTCTTATAAATGCCAAAGGTTTTAATCCCATAGACAAAGCTTTTTCTTCACTCATCAATATTACAGCTGCAGCACCATCGTTTATGGTAGAAGCATTGGCGGCAGTAACAGTTCCGTCTTTTGTAAAAACGGCACTTAACGAAGGAATTTTATCCAATTTTACGTTTGTAAATTCTTCATCTTTCGAAACTAGTATAGGATCTCCCTTTCTTTGTGGTACGGCAACAGGAACTATTTCATTATCGAACTTCCCGGTTTCCCAAGCATTCGCAGAACGCTCATAGGATTGAATGGCAAAATTATCTTGGTCTTCCTTAGTAAATTCATATTCTGCAGCACATAAGTCAGCAAAAACACCCATAGCATTATTGTCATAGGCATCTGTAAGTCCATCTTTTTGCATTCCGTCAACCATAGTTGCTGGACCAAATTTATAGCCATTTCTCAAATGCATATAATGGGGAATCAAACTCATATTTTCCATTCCTCCTGCAACAACAATTTCGGCATCACCACAAAGAATAGCTTGAGCTCCCAACATAACCGATTTCATTCCAGAAGCACAAACTTTATTGACAGTCGTACAAGCTACGGAATTAGGTAAACCCGCATAAATTGCTGCTTGTCTAGCAGGTGATTGACCCACACCAGCCTGAACAACATTGCCCATAAAAACCTCATCAACTAAATTCGCATCTAATTGTATTTTATCCAATGCTCCTTTAATGGCTACTGCCCCTAATTTTGGAGCCGAAACGGTAGACAATCCTCCCATAAAACTTCCAATTGGAGTTCTTACTGCAGAAACGATGACAACTTTTTTGTTCATAATAAGTTAGTATCTTTGTTTAGATTGCGAATTTAATCATTTTGAGTAAATACCAAATTAGATTTTTGATATTATTATACTATTATTGCTGGAAATTTTGAATTATTGATATTTAATAATCTTTAATCAATATTCATTTAAAGAAAAAATTAAATAGTTTGTCAAAAATGTGCTATACATTTGATTGTTAATGTTTTTAATTGTTACCTGAAAAAACATTTAAAAAAAGGAGCTAATAATTTGTGAAATATAGAATAGAAAGTTACATTTGCAACCGCTTAAAAGGAATATAAGTTCTTATATTGGAGAGTTGCCTGAGTGGCCGAAAGGACATGTTTGCTAAACATGCGTAT
>CALPPA020000215.1 GCA_943325355.2 Klebsiella pneumoniae
ATTGAAAGGAATTGAAATTGCGAATGACTGTGATTTGAAATATAAGTTGAGCCAAAACCAGCGACTACTTGTTGAACTTTGCTTGATGCAATTGGCCTCCATCACCCTCGATGGAGAAAAAAAAAAGTTGAGCCATTTATAATTCCACCCATTTACTTTAGAAGAACGGATTATTCTATAGTTGAAAAAGTCAATGTCAATAGCAATGAGAAAAATCAAATTGAAAGCGCTATTGCAGAACCAGCAACTGAAATTAATAGTTCAGATGTAATTATTTCAACAGCAACTACGAATCCCATCCCTACTTCGACCTGGACACTTCCCACAAACCCTTCTGAAAGTCCTAAAGTCTCAGCGTTATCACTTTCGAGTATTCGTGCCAAGAGAGAATTATTAGAAAGCACAAAAGGTATTGAAAAAGTAGAAGCACATTTTCCTACTGAAGCATTCACTGAAACCGAAATGTTGTTACAATGGAGTAAATATGCACAACGATTGGGCGATAAAGGACACAAAATAATGGAATCGCTATTATTAATTGGTGACCCAAAATTAGAGGGTACAACTATAACCCACGAATTGCCTAATGAAGGTTCTAAAATTGAATTTGAATCTGAAAGACATGAACTTTTGGGTTATTTGAGAGGAAAACTTCATAATCATGATATTATGATTGATGTTGTTGTCAATGAAAAAGTGGAGAATAAATTTGCTTTTACACCCCAAGATAAATACAACAGATTGAATGAAATTAACCCTAATTTAGAATTGTTAAAAAAGACTTTTGATTTGGATATTTAGTCATCGCAAATGAAGTACATCGCAATAACTATCTAAATCTTCCCGTAATACATCGCCTTAACAATACCGTCTGAAAGTCCTATTTTTGGAACATAAATATTTCTTGCGCCACTCCATTTCATTGCGTTGAGATAAATTTGCGTAGCGGGGATAATTACATCAGAACGATCGGGATTCAAACCTAACTCTGAAATTCTTTGTTCATAAGTTAGAGAATTCAAATAGGCGTATTGCGAATTCAAATAAATATAAGACATTGGCTTGTCTTGAAGTTTACCAGACATTTTGAATAATTTATTAATGTTTCCGCCGGAGCCTATAAGGATAACTTCATCATAATCTTTGGTATTAATTTTAATCCATTTTTCCATTTCTTCCCAAACAATATCACAAACCATATTATTCAAAAAACGAACGGTACCTGCTTTGAATGATTTAGAAACAACAATTTTACCGTTGTAAAACAGAGAAAACTCGGTGCTACCACCACCAACATCAACATAAAGATATGTTTTATCCGATTTTAGAAGATGATGAAAATCTGTTGAAGCTATAATAATGGCTTCTTTCTTTCCGTCAATAATTTCAATATCAATACCCGCTTTTTCTCTGATAATGTCGACAACTTCTTGACCATTATAAGCTTCACGCATTGCCGATGTAGCAAGGGCTTTATATTTTTCGATTTTGTGTACTTTCATCAAAAGGCGGAATGCTTTCATAGCATCAATCATCCTTTCTATATTTTCTTCAGAAATTTCGCCAACGGTAAAGGAATCTTGCCCTAAACGAATAGGAACACGAACTAATGAGTTTTTATTAAATTGAGCTTCTTTTCCATCTTGTTCTACAATGTAGGTAATTAACAAGCGCATTGCATTAGACCCAATATCTATTGCAGCATATTTTTTAATGTTGAGGATTTCCTCTTGAATTGGTTTAATCGCAGATGAGCTCGCCATTAATTCTGTTTTCATTATTTTGGAATTACTTTTGATAAATTTCTTCTTGAGCAACTTCAACTTTATTTAGATGATAGTTATAGGTTTCGAATTGAGCTCTAAAAACAGGTTCATCTCCTTTTCGAACTTTATACTTATTATCCAATTTTTCTGATTGATAGCGGGCTTTTACGTTTCCTTTCCATCCAATATCAAAAATATCTATCAATTCTTTTTTTATTTTTTCATCATAAATAGGACAGGTAACTTCTACCCTTCCATCGAGGTTTCTAGTCATAAAATCGGCAGATGAAATGTACACTTCTGGATCTCCCGCATTTCCAAAGATATAAATTCGGGAATGTTCAAGATAATTATCGACAATACTTATCGCTTCAATATTGTCGCTCATACCTGGAATCCCAGGAATTAAGGAACAAATACCTCTTACTTCGAGTTGTATATTTACACCTGCATTACTGGCATCATATAATTTATCAATCAATTCAAAATCAGATAAACTATTCATTTTCAGTTTTATATAAGCTTCTTTGCCTTCTAAAGCATTTGTCATTTCTCTGTCAATCATTTTATTAAATCGAGACCTAGTATAATGTGGCGAAACAATAAGATGTTTATAACGATAAAGACGGTAATTAATTTCAAAAAAATCGAAAATTTTAGAAGCATCTTTTAGTATTTTTTGATGACTTGTAAGAAGGGTTACATCAGTATAAATTTTGGCCGTTTGCTCATTGAAATTTCCAGTAGAAATAAAGCCATAACGTTTTATTGAATCCGCTTCTATTCTTTCGATTACACATACTTTGCTATGTACTTTTAATCCTTTTATACCAAAAATAAGGTTTATACCTTCGGTTTGCATTTGTTCAGCATAGGATATATTCGAAGCTTCATCGAAACGTGCTTGCAATTCAATCTGAACAGTTACTTTTTTACCGTTTTTGGCAGCATTAATAAGCGAGCTAATTATTTGTGAGTTTTTGGCTAATCTATATAACGTTATTTTAATGGAGGTTACTTTTGGGTCTAAAGCCGCTTCTCTTAAAAACTTGGTGAGATAGGAGAAAGATTGATAAGGTGCGTGAACTAAAAAATCTTTTTTACTTATTTTGTCTAAAATACTACCTTCGAGACTTAGTCCAGGAACGGGCAAAGGATTATTTGTTTTGTATAGTAAATCATATCTTCCGAGGTTTGGAAATTTCATATAATCACGTCTATTATGGTACTTCCCACCAGGGATGATACTATCCGAAGAAATTATATGAATTTTATCGAGAATAAACTTAAGAATATCTTCTTCAATTAATTCATCATAAATAAAACGAACCGGTTCCCCTATTCTTCTATCTTTGACACTTGTTGATATTTTTTCGAGCATACTTTTACTCAAATCACTATCCATTTCTAATTGAGCATCACGAGTGATTTTAATCATATGGGCTGAAACACTTTCGTATTCAAAAACATTAAAAATGCTACTTAAATTGTGTCGTATTACATCATCAAGCAAAATAACATATTGCTTATCATCTTTTGATGGTAAAACCACAAATCGATTGATAGTGTTAGGAATTTCGATTAATGCATAATGAACTTCTGAATTTTTTTTCAATACCAATTTTACAGCTAAATACCCTAAAGAATCCTTTAATACTGGAAATTCAGCCAAATCATTCAAAATTATGGTTATTAATTCTGGACTTAGTTTTTGTATAAAAAAATCTTTTAGAAACAGTTCCTGTTCATCAGAAATATGATTTTCATCTATAATAAATATATTCTCGGTTTGGAGTTTGGCTTCAATTATATTTAATATCCTTAGACTTTCGTTCTGTTGTTCGATAACAACCTCTGTAATATCTTTCAATAATTGATGGGCCGAAATTCCTCCAAAAAGATTTTTACCTGATATACCAGACAAACTCAATCTTCTTACAGCAGCGAAACGAACTCTGAAAAATTCATCTAAATTATTTGAAAAAATACCTAAAAACCTTAGTCTTTCTAATAAAGGAACTGCATCGTCAGCAGCTTCTTGTAGGACTCTTGCATTAAAATTTAACCAACTTTTTTCTCTTTCTATATAATTATATTTATGCACACTATTTTATTTTAAATTTTTAGGGAATATTGTCTTTTTAGTTTTGCCTTTATTTATTTCCCCCCAACTATCTGTTTCAAATTGTAGCCAAACAAACCCAGCTGTAGGAACATGGCCAATAAATACATCGCCAAATTTATCAACAAAATTTGTAATAGCATCATTATGCCCAAAAAGAATAACATTTTCAAAATCATTACTGCATGATTTGATAACTTTTTCCAATTGATTTATGTCAAAAGTATAAAGTTCCTCTTTAAAAACGATACTTTCGATGGGATATAAAATATTTTGGGC
>CALPPA020000216.1 GCA_943325355.2 Klebsiella pneumoniae
TTGGACGTATTGCCAATGATAATCCAGGAGCCGACTTGGCAACAAAAAGAGGTATTTTAGAGAATTTGTTGCAGGCAAAAATTTTAGTACTTAACTGCGGAGGGAATGAAGTTCAAGGAATGCAGTTTAATCCTTCTGGTTTTAATGCTGGAAAGGGAACCGTTATTATTTATGGTGCTGGTACTTATGATTGGTATGTGGGAACAGGTGGAAATAATAACAATGTCAAAAATCTTACTAAAAATACACTTTTAGATTTAGCGAGTAAAAGTAATTTGTCTGTTGCTTCTTTTGATGGATCATTGGATATTAAATTTTATCCAAATCCTGTACAATCTGAGTTAAATATTCAATATAAGGGAGATCTTACCACAAGTGTATATAGTATTAGTGGTGCAAAACTAATTGAAACTAAATTAAAGAATATTGATATGTCAAAAATGGCAACTGGAACTTACATTATAAAAACGTTGGATAATGAAAGTAACAAAGCCAATAGTTGCAAAATAATTAAAAAATAAATTTTAATTAAGTTTCACGTATTTGATTAGTTTTTATGGCGGATAGAGCATTGTATTGCTATATCCGCCTTAATTTTTCCGTGAAATAAAATAATAACAGACGTTTGTATAAATTCATTATTTTATCGGAAAAAAAGTAATGAGTAGTAATGGAATTGCGTCTTAAAAAAATATAAGTATTGAAGACAATTTTGTAGAACTACTGTCGAGATATTTATATACTTATTCAATCAAGTGTAAGTATTTAAAATTAATGTTTTTTATGAATTAAAGAGAAGAATTAAACGAAGTGAAGAACAAGGTGCTATTTCTTCTTGATTTGGTATTAAGTCATGAAGGACAAGTGTTATTACTAAACAATCAAAATATAAATTGGAAAATCGCCTATAAAAAAATAAAATAGTGTAGCATTTAGAAAATCCCATTTAGCAATAGCAAATGGGATTTTTCTATTAAGCAACAGACATAATTTATTGTTAAATTCATAGAACTGTTTTGTACATTGCATCTCATAATTTTAATCGTTGAAATTAAACAGCATTATTTATTCATTTCCCTATTTGTCGATTTATTTACTACAGTTGAAATAGTGGATTTTGTCCTTTGATATTAATTATGATACTTACCAGAAGATGATTTTGAGTGTTGTTGAAGTTAGTTCGTCAATATTATGAGTTGTTTGATTAATTTGTTTATTTAATGGGTTATTTTTAAATTTTTATAAAAAATAAGTTTAATCAATTATTAATTAAATAAAATGTGTCAATTGCTATTTTTTAATTGCTTAGTGTTCAATTTCTTTTAAAATTACAGTAACATAAATATAACAAGTGTAACATAATCAAACTATAACGTAATAGTTTTTTTAAATGTATTAAATTATAATTCTCTTAAAAACAAGGTTTTACGTTTTTTTTCGTGATTATGTTGAGCTATTAAATGAAATTGTAACATCACTAAAACATCATTTATTATGTTTCGAATACTTTAGCAATTCAACATAATATTTTAATATAATGAAAAAAATAGTCGTTTGGGCTTTGATAGCCTCATTAGCAGGTTTCCTTTTTGGATTTGACACTGTGGTAATTTCAGGAGCTGACAAAAAACTGCAACAGCTTTGGAATTCATCCGATGCATTTCACGGGACAGTTGTTATGGGAATGGCTTTGTGGGGTACTGTCCTAGGTGCAATATTCGGTGGAATCCCAACAAATAAGATAGGAAGAAAGAACACCTTATTATGGATTGGAATATTATTTTTCATTTCAGCACTTGGTTCTGCTTTTGCTAATGATCCATTTGTATTTGCTGCTTTTAGATTTATAGGTGGCTTGGGAGTTGGAGCCTCCACAATCGCTGCGCCGGCTTATATTTCTGAAATTGCCCCTGCAAAAGACAGAGGAAGACTAGTTGCCTTTTATCAATTCAATATAGTTTTAGGGATACTTATGGCTTTTCTTTCTAATTATCTTTTAAAAGATGTGGGTGAAAATTCCTGGAGATGGATGATGGGAGTACAAGCCATTCCGTCTGTAATTTATGTTTTGTTAATCATTTCTATTCCTAAAAGTCCAAGATGGTTATTGTCTAAATTCAAGAATGAGGAAGCGAGAAAAGTATTGCAAATGATGGGGCAAGAAGCCGATTTTGAACATATGAAGAAAGAAATAGAAATTGATAATAACAATGCAGCACTGGCAAATGATACTATATTTTTAAAGAAATATAGAAAACCCCTAGTTTTAGCTTTTTTAATGGCCTTTTTTAATCAATTATCTGGAATTAATGCTTTTTTATATTACTCCAGCAGGATCTTTCAAGAAGCAGGTCTTGGAGAAAGTACTGCTTTACTCAGCAGTATCGGAATTGGCGTGGTAAATTTAATTTTCACTCTGTTGGGCGTTTTCTTAATTGACAAATTAGGACGTAAAATATTAATGTATATTGGTTCAGTAGGCTATATCATATCTCTTTCACTTGTTGCCATGGCTTTCTTTTTTCAATGGGGAGGCATAGCTGTTCCAGTTTTCTTGTTTCTATTTATTGCTGCACATGCAATTGGTCAGGGTGCCGTGATTTGGGTTTTTATATCAGAAATTTTTCCAAATCATCTAAGAGCATCGGGTCAATCATTTGGCAGTACTACACATTGGGTTCTGGCGGCTATTATTCCATCATTAATTCCATATTTATTTTCTACAGTAGGACCTGGAGTAGTATTTTTGTTTTTTGCAGTAATGATGGTTTTTCAACTTTTGTTTGTTCGATTCATGATGCCAGAAACCAAAGGAATTTCTTTAGAGGAGTTAAGTAAAAATTTAATAAACGAATAAAATTATGAACAAATTAAAAATTATTAAATATGTTGGAATGTTAAGTTACATAATGATTTTTACAACGATTTTTAGTTGTAAAGAGGGTTCTTTAACAGACAAGAAATATACTGAAGAAGAATTGTATCGGCCTAATTTTCATTTCACTCCTAAAAAGGGTTGGATGAATGATCCCAATGGTATGTTTTATTACAATGGGTATTACCATCTTTTTTATCAATATTATCCGGATTCAAATGTATGGGGGCCTATGCATTGGGGTCACGCCATCAGCACGGATCTTATAACCTGGACAGAGAAGCCGATTGCGCTTTATCCAGACGAAAAAGGCTATATTTTTTCAGGAAGTGCTGTTGTGGATGTAAAAAACACTTCAGGATTTGGGAGCATAGAAAATCCTCCTATGGTAGCTATGTTTACCTATCACGATATGAAAAAAGAAAAAGCAGGGGAGACGAATTATCAGTCTCAAGGCATAGCATATTCATTAAATGAAGGCTTGACTTGGACGAAATATGAAGCTAATCCAGTTATTAAAACCCCAAATATCAAAGATTTTAGAGATCCTAAAATGACTTGGGATGCCATACATCAACAATGGATCATGGTTTTGGCAGCAGGAGATAGAACAATGTTTTACAGGTCTAAAAACCTGAAAGAATGGGAGCTACTTTCAGATTTTGGAAAAGACATAGGAGCTCATGGTGGTGTATGGGAATGCCCGGATTTTTTTCCAATACTTGTTGAAGGTACCGACGATTATAAATGGGTTATGCTATTAAGCATTAATCCGGGAGGACCAAATGGCGGATCAGCCACTCAATATTTTGTAGGTGATTTTGATGGAAAAACCTTTACGTTGGACAAAACCTTTTCACAAGACATCAAAGAGCAAGAAGCACTGTACATCGACTACGGAAGAGATAATTATGCAGGCGTTACTTGGGCTAACATATCTGAAGTTGATGGAAGAAAGTTATTCATAGGATGGATGTCAAATTGGCAATATGCTCAAAAAGTACCAACAGAAAAGTGGAGAAGCAGTATGACCATTCCAAGAGAATTATCACTTTTAAAAGAAAATGGTCACTATCGTATTGCTTTTCAGCCGGTTCGAGAATTAAACAATTATGTCTCCAAGACTATTAAAAAAGAAACTCTTACAATAGACAAGGAAACAATAATCACAGATCAATCGTTGGTGGATTTATCAAAAGTAGAAATTCGTTTTACTTTAAAGGGTTTAAAAAAGGATGTTTATACTTTTTCATTTTCTAATAAATCCAA
>CALPPA020000217.1 GCA_943325355.2 Klebsiella pneumoniae
AGAAATACTGTCTCCAAAATTAATATTTCCTATCACTTGTCTCGCTGAATTTCTTGCCCAATCTCCGTGACTCCATGGCCCCATAACAATGGTATTGTAGTTTTTGCTGTTTTTTTCGACAGTGGTATACGTATTCAAAGGACCATACAAATCTTCGGCATCAAACCATCCGCCAACAAACATAACAGCTGGCTTTATGTTCTTCATATGCTGCAGAATACCACGTTTTTGCCAAAATTCATCATAACTAGAATGGTCTTTAAGTTGTTGCCAAAATTCATTACTCTTGTCATAATATTTATCTAAATTCCCTAATGGCCCTGCATCTAAAAAGAATTGGTAATCATCGTTAGTGCCAATATTGGGAAATTTAAACCAATCTTCGGTAGTTAGCTTATTTTTTTGTGGGCCAAATAAAGGAGTTACTTTCCAATAACTCAACAAATAGGCACCATTGTGATGAAAATCATCAAAAAAGAAATCACTGATAGCAGCTTGTGGTGAAACTGCCTTCAAGGCTGGATGATTGCTCAACAAAGAATAAGACGCATAAAAACCGGGATAAGATATACCCCAAACACCGACATTTCCGTTATTGTTTTCTACATTTTTTACTAACCAATCAATTGTATCATAAGTATCTGAAGACTCATCGATGTCTTTTTTACTTTTTTTATTGGGAACATAAGCACGCATATTATCATACAAACCGTCACTCATATACCTGCCACGAACATCCTGATAAACCACAATGTAACCTTCCTTCATCATAGTTTCACTGGGACCAATACTTTTTTTAAATTTATCCTCACCATAGGGAGCACAATCATAAGGTGTTCTTTGCATTATTATAGGATACTTTTTAGAAGTATCCTTGGGAGAATAAATTGAAGTAAACAATTCAGCGCCATCTCGCATTTTTATGCGAACTTCTTTTTTGGTATAATTTTCAGAGACATAATTTGCCGTCTTTTCCTGAGAAAATACGAAAGCAACGATAAATAAAAAAGGTGTGAAAAATGTTTTTTTCATAAATTATTTGGTTTAAATTATTTTGTGGATGAGTAATTACAACTATTTAAGATTGTTGTAATTTATTTATTGAACTTTGAAATTCCGGTTTTCAGCCAAATTTCATATTCTTGTACATTGGTGTAGCTAATTGTTGGAGTTGTTTCGTTCAAACTATTTCCGCTTAAGTCAGTCAAAACATACAAAGGTTGGGTATTAGTTTTGTATTTCGAAATCATAAAATCTGCCCACTTATCCCCTATTGTTTCAATTTCAGAACCTGTAGTTTTTGAAATAAACTGTTCATTTTTCGGTAAATCACGCTTGTCATCCACATACAAAGAAATCAGGACAATATCATTTTTTAAAATGGACAAAACCCGTTCGTCTGACCAAACATTATTCTCCATCTTTCTACAATTTACACAAGCAAAACCCGTAAAATCGAGCATAATTGGTTTGTTAACCGTTTTGGCATAAGCCAAACCTTTTTCATAATCATCGAAAACTACTATTTGATGAGGACCTAATTTAGCGCCTTCAGGCAAAACTGTAGCCGAAGCATTGTTTCCTGAACTACCAAATCCAAGTGGGCTTTCGCTATATTCCATTGGAGGCGGAAAAGCATTGATTAATTTTAAAGGTGCTCCCCAAAGTCCAGGAATCATGTAAATCGTGAAGGATAAAACCAATAATCCCAGGGACAATCTTCCCACTGAAATATGCGTCAATGGGCTATCGTGTGGCAAAGAAATTTTACCAAATAAATACAATGCCAATGTTCCAAAAATAGCAATCCAAATAGCCAAGAACACTTCTCTCTCTAATAAATGCAATTGCAAAACTAAATCCGCATTGGACAAAAATTTGAACGCCAAAGCCAATTCCAGAAAACCCAAAAATACTTTAACAGTATTGAGCCATCCACCTGATTTTGGCAAAGAATGCATCCAACCCGGAAACATTGCAAAAAGCATAAATGGCAAAGCAAGTGCCAATGAAAAACCAAACATTCCTATAATTGGAGCAATTCCACCTTTCGAAGCGGCTTCAACTAAAAGCGTTCCTACGATTGGTCCTGTACAAGAAAACGAAACAATGGCTAAAGCCAATGCCATAAATAATATTCCAATAATTCCACCTCTATCAGCTTGACTATCGACTTTGTTTGCCCAAGAATTAGGCAACATAATTTCGAAAGCTCCTAGAAAGGATGCTGCAAAAACAATCAATAAAACGAAGAAAATAATGTTAAACCAAACATTGGTTGACAAAGCATTCAAGGCATCGGCACCAAAAATCCAAGTTACCAATAATCCTAATATTACATAAATCGAAATGATGGCAACTCCGTAAATGATTGCGTTTTCAATCCCTTTTGCTTTTGATTTACTTTGTTTTGTAAAAAAACTTACCGTCATAGGAATCATCGGGAAAACACAAGGCGTAAGCAAAGCGGCAAATCCAGATAAAAAGGCAATGAAAAATATAGACCATAATCCTCGTTGTGATGCAGGTTTCGATGAAGCAACGTTCCTCTTTGAAACTTGAACAACAGCATCCTTAATTTCTTCTGATTTTGAAACTGTTGGACTGATTTTAGCAGTGTCAGTTGCAATAGTCTCAATATCATTCTTTGTGGTAGATGGAATAGTAAAAGTAAAATTTTTCTCTTGATTGATACAAGATTGTTTGCAAACTTGGTAGTTTAAAGCCACTTCAATTTTTGAAATTTTAGTGTTTATCAAAACAATCTCTTGCCTAATTTGTGCATTTTTCACAAAGAATGTTTCATTTACTTCAAAAACATCATTGTAAGCAGTAGTGGTTTTCCCTTCTTTGGCTTTGCCAACCAAATTAAAATTTCCTTTTTGGTTTTTAAAAATAATTTCTAATGGCAATGGACCTCCATCAGGAGTAAACTGGGAATACATATGCCATTCATTTTCTATAACTCCCTCAAAAGTGAGTATATAGTTGCTTTCTGATTTTTTTTCGATTTTAGTTGTCCATTTTACTGGATCTAGTATTTGAGAATTTCCTTGGGCGAAAGCCAAAAAAGCAACCAATAAAAAAATTATTTTCCTCATTATTCCAATTGTATTTTTAATATATTTTTTGTCGTATTTTTTACTTTAAAACGTTCGTCTTGCCTAAGACCAACAATCCAAACTATTTGATTATCAGAACATAAAATCCAAATTTTTTCTTTTTCTATCAGTGATAATTTTTGGTCTTTAAAAAATTTGCTTACTTTTTTGGATTTTCCTTCCATCCCTAAAGGCTGAAAACTATCTCCTTTTTTCCAGCGTCGTAAATCTAATGGGAACCATAATTTGTCTTCGTCGACAAATATAGTTGTATTTGGGACTAAACTTATGTCTGCTACTTTACAAAACGAAAGATTTAAGGGAATATTAACTTCTTTTTGATTTTTGTAAATAAAATATTCTTCGATATCGACCTCTAAGTTTATAGGGCTCAAGATTAAAAAATCTCTATTTTTCAACAATCGAAATTTATTTGAAAAAACTTGTTTTCCGGATTGACCATCAACCAAATCATAAATATCATCCCAGGCTGAAAAACCGTATTCATTAAGCCATTGGTACAAATAGGATTTATAATTGGGTAATTTTTTCAATTGATTTAAATCAAAATGGATATCTTCTCCATTTTCCTTTGCTACTTGCTGGTAAACCATAATCGATGCATCTTCCGCCATCGTTTGTGATTCTTGTAAATACGTTTGTGTTTTTTGAAAAGAAGATAAAAAATCAGGATTTAATTCCTTCAGAATAGGAACTACATTATGCCTGATTTTATTTCGTAAGTATTTATCTGAAGCATTACTGCTGTCTTCTCTCCATTGTATATTATTTTCCTTGGCATATTGCTCAAGTTCCTGTCGAGATAAAATTAATATAGGACGAATTACCTTATCGTTTTGTTCCGGAATTCCCGTTAAACCATCTAATCCCGTTCCTCGAACAAAATTGATGAGAAAGGTTTCTAAGTTATCGTCAGCGTGATGAGCGGTTAGAATATAATCGTATTTTTTGGTATCCAATAGTTCGTAAAACCAACTGTATCGCAACTCTCGTGCGGCTACTTGTATAGAA
>CALPPA020000218.1 GCA_943325355.2 Klebsiella pneumoniae
AATTAATAATGCAGGTAAATCGGCAACAAAATGAAAAGATCCAAGGATAGGAGATGTTGTCCAAGCGGTATATGATGTTTGCAAACCAGCACTTAAATTTTCGAAAGACTTGCCTCCTTGCATTAAAGCTGTGGCGTCTTTAAAACCATTCGATGCGGTTAAGTAATCCATTTGAACCCATTGAGGCAGATTAATTCCGCCGCTTTCGAGCAAGCCCGTAAAATAATCACTCCAAGAAATAGCGACCGTAATATTACCAATAGCATATTCCATAATCAATGCCCAACCTATAATCCAAGCAATAATTTCGCCAAAAGCTACATAAGAATAGGTGTAAGCACTTCCGGAAACTGGTACCATCGAAGCAAATTCAGCATAAGCAAAAGCGGCAAAACTACACGCAATAGCCGTAAATAAAAATAGAAAAATAACAGCTGGACCTCCATCTGCACTGGCTTTACCAATGGTGCTAAAAATCCCAGCCCCCACAATCGCTGCAATACCAAAAGCGGTAAGATCTCGCGCTGTCAAGTGTTTCCCTAAAGCATTATGACCATCAGCATCATTTTTTTCTACTTGTTTTAAAATATCTTGAACTGTTTTTTTTCTGAATAAACTGGAGAAAGCCATAGGTAAAATTTTATCTGTAATAATTATTGTCCTTTCAATTTCTATCAATCATTTAAAAAATAAAAATAGATTTAAAAATCTAAAAGTATAAAACAATTTCAATTTATGAAGTTTTGGGATACTAATTTTTAGTTTAAAGTTTTAAACCTTAATTATATCAAACAAAATGACATTTTTTTTATTTCAAACAACTTCTCAAAATAGTTACTGGATGCAAGGCTTTTCTGTTGGTTCCATCAAAAATTTGGTGGCGACAACTTGTACCTGCTGCAGCAATTTCGGTTTCGGAATCTGTTGCACGAATTTTAGGGAACAAAGTATCTTCACCCATTTGCATACTAATGTAGTAATGTTCCTTTTCGTATCCAAAAGAACCCGCCATTCCACAACATCCCGAGTTAAATATAGTTACGGAACTATTTTTGGGTAAATTCAACATTGCAAAAGTGGCTTCAACGGAACTCAAAGATTTTTGGTGGCAATGTCCGTGGATTTTTATTGATTTCGCCACATCAGAGAATTGTTCCGAATGGATTTTACCTGAAGTGATTTCTTTTTTGAAAAACTCTTCGATGGTCAATGAATTTTTAGATATTTTTTCGGCACTTTCTTTGTCTTTTGCCAATCGGATGTATTCATCCCTGAATGTCAATATCGCTGAAGGTTCAATTCCTATCAATGGTGTATCATCCGAAATTAAATCTTTGAAAATAGCTACGTTTTTATTGGCAATAGCTTGGGCTTCTTCGAGAAACCCTTTCGAAATATAGGCTCTTCCGCTTTCTTCGTGATTTACAATTTCTACTTTATATCCCAATTCAGTCAACAGTTCAAAGGCATCGATTCCTACGGAAACATCATAATAATTGGTAAACTCGTCGCAAAACAAATAAACTTTTCCCTTTAGGAATGAATGTTTTTGATTTTTTGATTGGTGGTTATTGTACCATTTTCTAAAAGTAGTTTTTGCTAAAAGAGGCACTTCTCTTTTTGAAGCCACTCCCATACTTTTCTTAACGAAAGGCAGGTTTACCACAAAATTCGTAAAACTAGGAAAGATACTTCCCAAACTATTTAATTTTGAATTATTGGCAAAGATTTTATTCCGAATAGAAAAACCATTTGCTTTTTGATATTGGTACAAAAACTCCGCTTTCAGCGCTGCAACATCCACATTGCTTGGACATTCACTGGCGCAAGCCTTGCAGCTTACACACAATTCAAAAACTTCGTATAATGCTGCGTGGTTGAATTTGTTGTCTTTTTCAGAATTGGTAAGATATTCTCGCAGCGCATTGGCTCTAGCCCGAGTGGTATCTTTTTCGTTTCGGGTGGCGCGATAACTGGGACATAAAGTTCCACCAGCGGAAGGTAATTTTCTACAATCGCCAGAACCATTGCATTTTTCAGCCAAACGTAAAACACCCAAACTATCTGAAAAATCCTGAATAGTCTGAATTTCCGGCTCCACTCTACCCGCTTCGACCCGAAAGTTTTCGTCCATTTTTGAGGTATTCACAATTTTGCCAATGTTTAGAATGGCGTTGGGATCGAAAGCCAATTTGATTCGTTTGAGCAATTCATAATTTTTGTCTCCAATCATAAAAGGCAAAAATTCTCCACGAACCATTCCGTCTCCGTGTTCTCCACTCAATGAACCACGATATTTTTTTACCAAATGGGCTACTTCGGTGGCGATGGTTCTAAAAAGAACTACATCTACCTTTTTCTTTAAATTCAAAACCGGACGCAGATGTATTTCTCCGGCTCCAGCATGAGCATAATAAATAGCCTCCTGATTGTATTTTTTCATCATCGTGGCAAACTCAGCGATATAATTGGGCAAATCGCTCAACTCGACAGCGGTGTCTTCGATGGAATCGGCGGCTTTATTGTCGCCAACAATACTTCCTAAAAGACCAAGACCTGCTTTTCGGAGTTCGATGATTTTATCGATATCGGCCCCATATAATTTGATCAAGGCATACCCAAAATTGCCGTCTTGTAAATCTGAAATCAACGCGTTGGCTTGATTTTCAGCATCAATCATCGAATCTGATGCCACTTCAAACATCATAATAGCCTTAGGATTTCCTTCAATAAAATGTCTGTTTTTAGCTTGCTCTCGATTATTTATGGTACAATCCAGAATAGTGTCGTCCATCATCTCGCAAGTGTACAAATGATGTTTCATAGCCACGATTACAGCTTCTAAACTTTCTTGCACAGTATGAAAATGCGCTACCACCATTACATTATTGGCAGGAGGTAAATCGTCTACTTTCAAAGTGATTTCTGTGGTGAAGGCTAGTGTCCCTTCGCTTCCGCAAAGTAATTTCCCAAGATTTATTGTAGTCTCTGTTCCTGAAAATAATTCTGACTTCAATAATAAATCGACTGCATATCCTGTGTTTCGTCGATGAATTTCCGGTTTTGGAAATTCCTTCACAATTTCTTTTTGGTTATCTACATTCGAAAGTTCCTCATAAATTGTTTCATAAATTTTGTTTTCAAGAGAATCGCCTTTGGTTTTTTCGATAAAATCAGGCGAAGAAAGTTCTTGGAAAATTACCGAAGAACCATCGCTCAAAACAGCTTTTATCTCCACAATTTTATCTCTCGTCACTCCGTATCGAATCGAAGTCGTTCCTGATGAATTGTTGCCTACCATTCCTCCCATCATACATCGGTTCGAAGTAGAGGTGTTAGGTCCAAAAAACAATCCGTGGGGTTTTAAATATAAATTTAACTCATCGCGAATCACTCCGGGTTGAACGGTGATTGTTTTTTTATCGGGATCGAATGAAAGAATCTTAGTGAAATACTTCGAAACATCCACGATAATTCCAGTTCCAACGGTTTGTCCTGCCAATGAAGTTCCAGCAGTTCTTGGCGTAAGCGAGATTTTATTTTCGGTTGCAAAATGTATTAACTTGACAATATCTTCCTTGTTTTTTGGATAAGCAACTGCAAGCGGTAGCATTTTATAGGCAGAAGCATCTGTAGAATAAATAGTTTTATGAAGATCATCAAATAAAAGTTGTCCTTCTAAGGAAGCTGATAATTGCTGCAATTGAAATTGTGTTGGCATAACAGAAGTAAATAATCAGGACAAATATAAAAACAATAGCCCAGCAAAATGTAATAAATTGATTAGGAATAATAGAAACTTTAAAAATAATTTAAAAAAAACTGGCAAAAAAATTGCTCCTTTTTTATAATTAGAATTTGTCTTGTCCTGAAATAGCGATACATAAAAAGTATCCTTATGGAAAGATATGAAGAAAGTCGCTATGTAAAGCGCACACAAAAAGATTACACAATGTCTTTTAAATTACAAGTTGTTCAAGAAATTGAGCAAGGGGGATTATCAACTTACGAAGTTTGTCGTAAATATAATATTCAGTCACGTTCCACTATTGTTGGTTGGCTTCAAAAATTCGGGAACTTTGATTGGGAAAATCAAAC
>CALPPA020000219.1 GCA_943325355.2 Klebsiella pneumoniae
CCATACAAAGAAACGGTTATTCCTTATTTAGATAAATTATCTAAAAAAGCGTTAGAAATTGGCGCCGTAAACACCATAAAAATCACCAAAAAAGGGAAGTTAAAAGGCTACAATACGGACTATTATGGTTTTATGAAATCATTGAAACCACTATTGGAACTCCATCATAAAAAAGCACTGATTCTGGGTACTGGTGGCGCTTCAAAAGGAGTGGCTTATGCGTTGAAGGAATTAGGAATTCTATACACCTTTGTTTCGAGAGAAGCGAAAGAAGGTGGTATTGATTACAACCGAATCAACGCTACAACTTTTGACAATTACCAAATAATCATCAATGCTACACCATTGGGAACAAGCCCAAATACAGATGCTTTTCCGTTGATCCCTTACGAATATTTCACGGAGAAACATATTGCTTACGACCTGATTTACAATCCTGCGGAAACCCAATTTCTAAAGAAAGCTGCAGCAAAAGGTGCACAAACTAAAAACGGACAAGATATGCTTATTTTTCAGGCAGAAAAGTCCTGGAAAATTTGGAATAAGTAGTCATTAAGAATTATAGTAATAAGAATTCACAAAACAAATCCAAAAAATCGGATTAATCCTTAAGCAGTTCTCAATTAAATTCAAAAAAAAAGGTTCAACTTTAATTAAAAAGCCAAACCCTTATATTTTTCAATTACACACTTGTTAATTTATTGGTAGTTAGACTACTAAACTCACCGCCCTTTTATTACAATTATTTGAAATGACTAAGAAGCCATTGATTCAATATTGCTATTTTGAGCGTCAATAGCATTCAAATTATTGAAATTTTTAATATTATCATTCAATTTCAAAATTCGATTTAATTGTTTCTGCAGGATCATATATTTATTATAATATTTATAGAATCCTTTTCCGATGAAAAAAGCTGTTAGGGAAACTCCCGTAAGTAAACCAATTAAGTAGTAAGTAATCATAAGTTAATTTTTTTAGTTAAAAACCAGTGAGATTCAATTAATTTGTTAATTTTTCAAAAATTAAAAAACCTTCAAAATAATCTTTCTTTAATAATATAACTATTATCAAATCACCTTGGGGGAAACGTTTTAATAATTACAGTACAAACATATTTACAATGAATCAGAAATAAAATTAAAATCGTTGAAATGAAGAAAAACTCTTTGAATGACAATTTTTAGATGTTTTTAATACAAAATGGGGTTACAAAAACTAGTTTTTACGACAAAATAAAGGGGCCAATTACTATTTTTTGAACAAACAATACGATTGTGATTGGGCAATATAAAAAATAAAATGAATAAAAAATAATATTTTAAATAACTCATTATCAATAATTTATATTTAAATATGTAACAAAAGAATATTTGGATAACATAAATTTTAAATAAAGCTTAACTAATTAAAAATGATTTTATAGGGTCTTTTATAGAAAGAGGCAAGACTCGAAAACGATTGAAAAATTATAAATAGACTTTAAGTTAAAAGCGTCAACAATTAGGGTATTATTTATTATTAGAACTTATATTAAATAGTAGAATATAAAAACACGAATTCTGATTATAAACCTCGCTTAAAAAAACGGAGCATACTTTAGAACAATTATAAATTCTTAAAAAAATCAGGAAAAGCTAAAGAAGCAATATTTAATTTCGTTTAAACCAATACACCCCACCCTTGACAATTATTAAACTGATAAAATTCAATATTATTTATAACTGTCCAATAATAGAAAGTTTCACTAAGATTCTTTATGAATATTTCCTATTCACAAATAGGAAAATCTTTGACAATTTAGAATAAGTAACTTATATCTTCCTATGGCAAAAGATAAACTTGCAGATAGATTTAAAATACAATTGAAACTTAGTAGTAGCAGTAATAGTAGTAGCAACAAAAAAATTACTACAATATAATTAATTCAAATCAATACCATTCTCTTCTAGTATCTCAAAAAGATAATTGCTTTGATTAGGTTCGTATTTTTCTGTACCGCTTTGATACCATTTTGCCAATACATTCAGCTGATAAGAGGAAAAACCGTCAGTATCAATGCTCAACCCTAGTAATCCTGCGATAAGAAAATCCTCCAAAACTTTGTTTGTAACGATTCGCTCTGGAATTCCGTCAGAAATATATCCGTTCAATTTTTCATAATCTAATCTTCCGGCATTAAATCCAGCAATATAAGCTTCACTCTTATTTTTGGTATTAAATTGCAAATAGGGATTCAATCCTATCGAATATCCTTCGAAATATTGTTTTCTATAAGCAGGGATAAGTATTTTTCTTAATTCCATTTTGATCACTCTTTGAAAATTATAGTACAAACATATTTACATAGTTTGATAATATATATTAAAATCGATGAAAAGAAAGAAAACTCTTTTAATAACAACCTCAATGTAGTTTGTCGATAAAAAAAATAAAAATTAGAAATTTAATTGGCGAAACATTAAAAATAGCACATCAAGTTAATACTTATAAAAAAATAAAAAAATTGCACATAAAATTTGATTACTCTACAAAGCACAAACCCCTTAATCAGTGAAAAAAAAATCATTTACAGAAAAATCCAATATATCAGAATTTGTAGCGGTTAGAATGATTTCATCGATTCCTTTTTCTAGCAACAATGGCGTGGTATATTTTCTGCTGGTAGCGATTATGGATTCTCCGTAGATTATTTTAAAGAAATATTTTCCATTGGCGGCCCTTGATTTCACGTAAGTGTATTTATCGATGTCCGACTTTATCTCCTCTATAATTTTCTCACACTCCATTTTGAGTTCAAAAGAAGAACTTGTGAAAATAGTTTTCCCTTTTCGGGAAGTAAATACAAATTTATAACGATCATCAAATCGTTTGCTGATAAGGAATGTTCCCATATTATAATGCGGATTGTAAATGGAGTTAAAAAGAGTGAAAAACTTCTAGTCTATTGGAAATTGTACTGTAAAATGGATTTTACTCGGTCATATTTTAGCTTTTAAATGATCTTTCACTTCACCAAACCATTCGTCACGAAGAATACTCAAAATAATACTATCTCGTCTCGCTTGGCTGCCAAATTTCGGCATATGATTTCTGAGAACACCTTCAACTTTGCAACCGATACTTTTCATTGCTGCAATACTGCGCTGATTGTTGTTGTCTGCACGAAATTCCACCCGTTCCATTCCAAGGGTTTCGAAGGCAAATTGCAAAAGCAGCAATTTACAATGTTTGTTTAAACCTGTTCCACGAAAATCTTTTCCATACCAAGTGTAACCCAATTGCAAGGTTTTTAACGGTAATTGAATGTCATAAAACCGAGTACTTCCAGCATATTTCCCCGATTTCTTGTCGAAAACAATAAAAGGAAATTCAGTTTTGTTTTCTTTAGCTTTTAAAGCAATTTGAATATAATTTTCTAAGTTTTCCCTTCCGTTGGCTCGAACCAATGAATATTCCCAGGTTTCGGGTTCGTTGATGGAGATTTCTAATAAATTTTCAACGTCGTATTCCTGCAAAGGACGAAGCATAACAAAGTCGTCTTCAAGGATTATGTTTTGAGGAAATTTGGGAATTGTTGACATAAAATTAATAATGATTGACACTCAGATATTGAGATTAAAAAGATTTATACGGATTTATTTTAGTATGGATTCTACTGAATAATATTTATTCGTTAAATTCATCGTAACGAACGGGAATTTGTGGGTCATATAGCGGACATTTGAATTCTTCCAAAGTGTCGGAGAGCAAATTCATAGTTTTGCCTTCGGTTCCATAACAATCGATTTGGATGCTTTGTGGAGTTGTTTTGACGTGAAAAGCACCTTTTCCTTTGGTGTTTTTCCAACTATTTTCATCTACTTTTTCCCAGCTTGAAAAAACACTGTTAATACGATTTAGAATAACTTGAACTGGGAGCGTTTCAAGAGCTTCGACTTCTTGTCCTTCAGCCAAAGCTTCGTAAACCAAATGGTGGTTGAGATAAATTCCGTCCTGATAGTTCCAAAAAAGTAGTTCGTACATTTAAAAAAAATTGAAAGATTAAGAATTAAAAGATTGAAAAATTAGCAATCAATTCAAGTTTTCTAA
>CALPPA020000220.1 GCA_943325355.2 Klebsiella pneumoniae
AAAACCCTTCGAGTGATTAAGAATTACTAGATTAGGCAAATTGCAAAAAGCAATGTTCAGCATTCAGTTTGTAGAAAACAGATGTTATAATTTATAAGTCAAAAGGCGCAAGATTCAGTTCTTGCGCTTTTTTTGTTTTTTGTAACAACTATTTTAATCGTGAACCAAATCTGCTAATAGTTTTTTATCACCCACAATCCATAAGATATCGTCCTTTTCTAAAATCACATTTGATTCCGGGTTTAAGATACGATTTCCTCTTTTTTCGATACCCACAATCATTCCTTTTGTTTTTTCCCGAAGTTTTGATTCTTTAATGCTTTTGCCTAAAAAGGTATGGTTTTTTAATTCAATTTGACGCAACACAATATCTGGTTCCCTGATTTCTGGCGAAATGTCAATTTCGTGTTGGTCTAAATATTTCTTGAATTCTTGTACTTGGGCATCCGTTCCAATGACACAAACTTCATCTCCCGGAAAAATACGTTCATTAGCTTGAGGAATATGAATCGTGATTTCTCCTCTTTTGATGGAGACAATATTTACACCCAATAATTCTCTTAGTTTCAGGTTTTTTAATGATTTTCCTGCAATATTCGATTCTGTAGCAATATCAAAAACCGCCATATGTCCATCCCAAGGCGTTAAATCGCTCCGGCTTCTTTTGGCTTTGGCAATTTCTCGGCCGTTTAAATTGGCTAAAAAATGATTCTCAATTTTATGGTATTGAATGTGGAGTTTCTTGCGGAAAAGTAAATATATTGATATCGCAATTAGTATGGCAATCAAAGTGATTTTTGGAGAGAAAAACAGTTTCAATAGCAATCCAATGAAGAAAATGGATAATAGAATCCGCACAAAAAAAAGCATCGTCAATGGGCCACGAGATTTTCGATCTTCCATTAATTGTTCTACTTCAGCAACGGCAACTCTTCGAAAAGCAAGTGCCCACAAAAAAGGCGCTATTATACTTAATGTAATCAACGCACCTAACGCATTTCCGAAATGATAGTCCTTTACTAGCGGCAAAATATATTGAGAGGAAAGTAGAATAATGGCTAGAACTATTGCAGCAAGTGCTATGACTTGAATCAAATAGGCATTGATTACGGATTGCCATAAACTGACTGTTTTTATCGCTTGTGTGCTGGCTGAATAGCGTTCGATTCGTTTGGTTAATTTCCGAGGTAATTTAAGGGCTAAATATTCTGAAAATGGAAGCGAATATTTAATCATAAACGGTGTCGTAAACACCGTTACTGCCGAAACGGCCACTACTATTGGATACAAAAAAGTATTTGTTACTTTTAGGGTTACTCCCAAGGTTGCTATAATAAACGAAAACTCCCCAATTTGCGATAAACTCATTCCAGTTCTTATGGAATCTTTCAATGGTTGCCCCGATAATAAAGCGCCCAATGTGGAGCTAATAGATTGCCCAAAAATGGTCACAAACGAAAGTATTACTACAGGAATAGCGTGTTCATACAAAGCCTCAGGTTCGATTAACATCCCAACCGAAACAAAAAACACAGCTCCAAATAAATCTTTTACTGGTTTTACTAAATGTTCAATATGTTCGGCTTGCGTAGTTTCGGCGATAATGGAACCCATTATAAAAGCACCAAGCGCAGGCGAGAAACCTACATTAGCAGCCAAACTGACCATTGTTAGACATAATGCTAACGAAATAATTAGCAACATTTCGTCTGTCAATAAATGTTTGGTATTTTTGAGTACTGTTGGAATGATAAAAATCCCTCCTAAAAACCATATCACGAGAAAAAAAACTAGTTTTAATACTGACATTAATAGGTCAATTCCTGAAAACTGATTACTTACTGCAATAGTTGATAGCAAAACCATCATCAAAATGGCTAAAATATCTTGGACGATTAAAGAACCAATAACGTTTCCAGCAAATTTTTGTGTCTTGACACCTAATTCATCAAAGGATTTTAAAATGATGGTCGTCGAAGAAATCGAAAGAATAACACCCAGAAAAATACTATCCATTTTAGACCAATCCATCCATTGCCCAACCGAATAGCCCAAAATACACATAGTGACAATTTGTGTGCCCGCTGTGATAGAAGCGGTTCCGCCCACTTTCATCAATTTTTTGAAACTAAATTCTAGACCCAGACTGAATAATAAAAAGATTACTCCAATTTCGGCCCAGACTTCTACGCTTTTCATTTCCCTAACCGAAGGGAAAAAATCAAAGTGGTTTCCAGCCAAAAAACCCGCAATCAAATACCCTAAAACTAAAGGTTGCTTTAATTTTTTAAACAGCAAAACAGCAATTCCGGCTGTCATCAAAATCAACCCTAAATCACTGATTAAGGGCTCTAAGTGTTGCGAAACTTGGGCTACTTTTCCTGCTGCACTCATATAGTTGATTGTTTTTTAGGAGCAATTCCAGCACTTCGTTCAAGCTTTCGTTCAAAAACCTTTTTTTCTAAGCCCTCAAAGGAGCTTCCTTTGGTCGCTCTTTCAGGACAAGAAAAAAACAGTTTTTTTCATTCAAGGCTTTCCACTACTGTCTGGGCTAAAATACAAAAAACCTTTGAAGGCGAATAGCTATTTCTACACTTAAAAGACGTTTTTGACTATTTGCCATAAAAAAAGCCATCTTTTGATGGCTTTCATAAAAAGGGTCTTGCTATTAAATCCCCAAGAAATTGCTCGGAGTTATTTGCATTAATTCGGCTTTTATTTCTGCTGAAACATCCAGCGTGCCAATAAATTCCTGAATCGAATCTTTTGTAATCGCTTCATTGGTTCTTGTCAATCCTTTCAAAGCTTCATAAGGATTTGGATAGGCTTCACGACGTAAAATCGTTTGAATCGCTTCGGCAACAACCGCCCAGTTTTTCTCTAAATCTTCGTGGAATTTGGGTTCATTCAATAACAATTTATTCAAGCCTTTCAAAGTAGCTTCAAAAGCAATCAAGGTATGACCCATAGGAACTCCAATATTTCTCAAAACCGTGCTATCAGTCAAATCGCGTTGCAATCTTGATAGTGGTAATTTAGCCGAAAGATGTTCGAAAATCGCATTGGCCATTCCTAAATTTCCTTCCGAATTTTCAAAATCAATTGGGTTTACTTTATGAGGCATTGCCGATGAACCAATTTCTCCAGCCTTGATTTTTTGTTTGAAATAGTCCATCGAAACATAGGTCCAAATATCTCTGTCCAAATCAATAATGATGGTGTTTATTCTTTTCATCGCATCAAAAAAGGCGGCAAAGTGATCGTAATGTTCGATTTGTGTAGTCGGGAAGGAGTGATGCAATCCCAAAATATCTTCAACGAAATCTCCACCAAATTTTCTCCAATCAATTTGTGGATACGCCACGTGATGCGCGTTGTAATTTCCGGTTGCGCCACCAAATTTTGCCGCAAAAGGAACATTAAACAACAAACGCATTTGTTCTTCTAAGCGTTCTACAAAAACACCAATTTCTTTACCCAAACGTGTTGGCGAAGCGGGTTGTCCGTGCGTTCTAGCCAGCATTGGAATATCTCGCCATTCAATGCTCAACTCTTTTAATTTGGAAGTTAAAGCAATCAATGACGGCATATACACTTTCTCGAAAGCGTCTTTTGTCGAAAGCGGAATCGCAGTATTGTTGATGTCTTGTGATGTTAGTCCAAAATGGATGAACTCTTTGTATTGAGACAATCCCAGTTTTTCGAATGCGTCTTTGATAAAATATTCCACGGCTTTTACATCGTGATTGGTCACTTTTTCGGTTTCTTTGATCCAAAGAGCATCTTCAGTAGAGAAGTTTTTATAAATGTTGCGCAAACTTTCGAATACCTTCGGGTTTACAGCTGCAAGTTGAGGTAACGGAATTTCGCAAAGCGCAATAAAATATTCAATTTCTACCAAAACGCGGTATTTAATTAAAGCTTCTTCAGAGAAGAATTTTGAAAGTGAACTTGTTTTGCTTCTGTATCTACCGTCAATAGGTGATACGGCGTTTAATTCGTTTAATGGAGTCATTGTTGTTGTGTTGTTTTTTGAAATGCAAAAATAGTTATAAGTTATAAGTTATG
>CALPPA020000221.1 GCA_943325355.2 Klebsiella pneumoniae
AAAAAAAACTCCATTTATTTAATTAAATGGAGTTTTTTTTATCTTAGTACGTAATTCTTTGCACTAAATTCTTATTTTATAAATTCAATTTTTTGAACTTCTTCTTCGTTGATACTATCAAAGAAACCTTGATCGTTCATCCAGTCATCACTATATACTTTACTCATATATCGTGAACCGTGATCAGGAAAAATGGCAATTACATTACTGTTTGCATCAAACTCACCTTCTTCTGCATATTGTTTTATAGCTTGAAGCACTGCACCCGAAGTATAGCCTACAAATAAGCCTTCTCTTTTTGCCAATTCTCTTGTGGCGTGAGCACTTTCTTCATCGGTAACTTTCATAAATTGATCAATAATATCAAAATCTGTAGCCGATGGAATCAAGTTTTTTCCCAAACCTTCAATACGGTATGGATAAATTTCGTTGTTGTCGAACTCTTTGGTTTCGTGGTATTTTTTTAAAACAGAACCAAAAGCATCAACACCTAAAATTCTAATATTTGGATTTTGTTCTTTCAAGTATTTGGCAGTTCCTGAAATCGTTCCTCCAGTTCCGCTACAAGCGATAAGATGCGTGATTTTACCGTTTGTTTGTTCCCAAATTTCTGGTCCGGTAGATTTATAATGTGCATCAACATTTAGTTGATTGAAATATTGATTGATGTAAACGGAACCCTTAGTTTCTTCGTGCAAACGTTTGGCAACATTGTAATAAGAACGTTCATCATCAGCAGAAACGTGAGCTGGACAAACATAAACTTTTGCTCCCAAACTGCGAAGCATATCAATTTTATCTTTGGAAGATTTTGAACTAACAGCCAATATACAGTTATACCCTTTGATAATACTTACCATAGCAAGACTAAAACCTGTATTTCCTGAAGTAGTTTCAATAATGGTATCACCAGGAGAAAGAATACCTCTTTTTTCGGCTTCTTCGATGATAAATAAAGCAATTCTATCTTTGGTCGAATGTCCAGGATTAAAAGCTTCTACTTTAGCGTAAAAATTTCCTTCTAATTCTTCGGTAACTTTATTTAGTTTAATAAGTGGTGTGTTGCCTATTAATTCTAAAATATTATTATAAGCGTTAATTTCTTCTTTCATAAAAAAATAGTTAATCAAGGACACTTTTTTGTTTAACCTAAAATCTTTGCAAATTTAACAAAAATTTTCTAATTACTTTTCAATTTTTTCTAAATCTAATAAAAAACTGTATTCTTTGGCCAATTCTTTAATGGCTTCAAACCTTCCCGAAGCACCTCCGTGACCAGCATCCATATTTGTATTGATAAACAAAATAGAATCATCTGTTTTTAAATTTCGCAATTTTGCAACCCATTTAGCTGGTTCCCAGTATTGTACCTGCGAATCATGTAGTCCAGTGGAAACATACATATTTGGATACTTTTGTTTTTTAACATTGTCATACGGTGAATAAGAAGCCATATAATTGTAATATTTTTTGACATTTGGATTTCCCCATTCATCATATTCCCCAGTTGTAAGCGGAATACTATCATCTAACATTGTTGTTATTACATCAACAAAAGGTACTTGAGCAATGATTCCATTATACAATTCAGGTGCCAAATTCACAATTGCTCCCATCAATAATCCTCCAGCCGAACCTCCTTCGGCATATAAATGTTCTGGCGAAGTATATTTTTGGTCGATTACAAATTTGGAACAATCGATAAAATCAGTAAATGTATTTTTCTTTTTCAACAATTTTCCGTCTTCATACCATTGTCTTCCCAAATCTTCGCCTCCGCGAATGTGTGCAATCGCAAATACAAATCCTCTATCTAACAATGTCAATCGGGTGGATGAAAACGTAGCATCCATCGAATGTCCGTAAGATCCATAAGCGTATAATAGCAACGGATTTTTGCCGTCTTTTTTCAATCCTTTTCTATAAACCATCGAAATAGGTACTTTTGTACCGTCTTTTGCGGTTGCCCAAATCCGTTCTTCAGTATAATTATTCTTATCGAATTTTCCACCCAAAACTTGTTGTTCTTTCTTGATTTCCTTGGTTTTTGTTTTCATATTGAAATCAATAACCGAGGAAGGCGTATTCATCGATTGATAAGAATAACGCAAAATATCAGTATTGAAATCCACGTTGGTTCCAGTATAAGCAGTATACGTTTCGCTTTCGAAAGGCAAATAATATTGCCCTTCCCCACTCCACGGCATAATTCGTATTCTATTCAATCCATTGAAACGTTCTTCTACAACAAGATAATCTTTGAAAATCTCAATATCTTCTAATAAAACATCCTCACGATGTGGAACAACTTCTTTCCAATTTTCTTTTGCAGTAGCGGTTTCCAAGGTTTTCATCAACTTGAAATTCGTTGCTTTGTCTGCATTGGTCATTATGTAAAAACTATCTCCATAATGGTTAATGCTGTATTCTAAACCTCGAACTCTTTTCTGGAAAATCCGGAATTTCCCGTCGGGATTGTCGGCTTCCAATATTCTATATTCTGTGGTCAAAGTGCTTCCTGATTCTATCGCTAGATATTTTCTAGATTTAGATTTGGCAACCTCAACATTATAAGTTTCGTCTTTTTCGAAATAAACCAAAACATCATCAGCTTGATTTGTGCCTAATTTATGTTTAAAAATTTTATCGGAACGTAATGTAACTTCATCCTGACTCGAATAAAATATAGTTTTATTGTCATTGGCCCAAACAGCATTTCCAGAAACTTTTTCTATTTTATCGGCAAGGATTTTACCAGTTTCCAAATCTTTAACCTGAATATCATAGATTCGTCGACCAATGATGTCAACACTAAAAACAGCCAATTTATTATCTGGACTAATGCTCAAACCTCCCAGTTGGAAATAGGATTTTCCCTTTGCCAATGTATTGCAATCGAACAAAATTTCCTCTTTGGCCGAAAGGCTTTCCTTTTTTCTGGAATAAATAGGATAATTATTGCCAGTTTCGAATCGGGTGATGTAGTAATAACCATTGTATAAATAGGGGACTGACTCGTCATCTTCCTTGATTCTGCTCTTCATTTCCTCAAACAATTCCTTTTGGAAAGTCTTAGTATGGGCAGTCATTTTTTTGTAATAGGCATTTTCCTTATTCAGATAATCAATGACTTCTGGATTTTCTCTATCGTTCAACCAAAAGTAATTATCAATTCTGATATCGCCGAATTTCTCCAAAGTTTTAGGAATTATTTTGGCTACAGGCGGCAGTATTTTTTTAATCATAATTTAATTTTTCGGATTTGAAGCAGTTATTACAAAAATAACATAAAGAGAGTTTAGAATGAATCTATATTTTATGAAATAATAGTGAAGAGATTTAAACTTTTTCCATTTGCTAAAAAATTTGTCTATTGCACCCACTTTTTGCCTTTTTTTTGTTCTGTAGCCTAGCTATGCAAATTAAAAAAGACTTCAATTGGATACAAAATCCTAAATTTTCACTAAAATGCAAAAAGATTAAATCACTTCAGTAAATATCACTTTGCAATATACTAATTTTGCAAGACAAATTTTAAAAATTATCGCAATGGATTTAATGGGAATGATGGGTAAATTGAAAGAAACCCAACGAAAAATAGAAGAAACAAAATTACGATTAGACTCGGTTTTAATAGACGAACAAAGCAAAGACGGTACATTGAAAGTGACTTTCACGGCTAACGGAAAACTAAAATCCATCTCCATCGCCGATTCTTTATTAGAAGACAAAGAACAATTAGAAGATTACTTAATTTTAGTTTTAAATAAAGCGATAGAAAAAGCATCAAATGTAAATCAGGCAGAATTAGATGCTGTCGCCAAAGTCGATATGCCAATGATTCCAGGAATGGATGAAATGTTTAAGTAACCTGGACTGAAGTCCAGCCTTACAAAATATTCCGAGCCTCTGGCTCTTTATCATTTTGAATTTTGAATATGTGATAGTTCCATAGGAACGAACCATCTTGTAACAACGGATTTTAATCCGTTGGATAAGGTCACTAAAAAAACTTCTCCAAAGTTTCCA
>CALPPA020000222.1 GCA_943325355.2 Klebsiella pneumoniae
ATTCAACATAAGCAATACTGAAAACTAACTTGCTAAAAACATTAATTATAAACTCGAATATAATCTATTTCAAAAGTTGCAGAGTTAAAATTTGGATCTATTGCACCTCCAAAAATACCTCCCATTGCACAGTTGAAAATAAGGAAGAAATTCTGATTAAAAGGCACGCTAGCCGAATTCCCAAAAGTTTTAAACAACACTCCATCAACGTAAAATTTAATAGTATCTGATCTCCAGTCAATTGAATAATTATGAAATTCAGTAGTTGCAGTAGTATTTGGAGTTACAACGGTTGTATCAGGATTTCCACCAGAACGACCAGGAAAATGAAGTGTACCGTGAATTTTATTTAATTCATTACCTTTATGCTCCATTATGTCAATTTCTCCACAAGCTGGCCATCCAGCAGTATCAATATTACTTCCCAACATCCACAAGGCTGGCCAAGTACCACCTCCTGTAGGCAGTTTTGCACGGATTTCTACTCTACCATATTTGAAAGCATATTTCCCTTTGGTAAGAAGTCTTGCAGAAGTATAACTACTTCCTAGGTAGGCTTCTTTTTTTGCAATAATCTTCAAATAACCTCCTTGAACAATTACATTTTCAGGTCTACTGGTATAATATTGGGCCTCATTATTTCCCCATCCTCCAGCACCAATATCATAGCCCCATTTTGAAGAATTTGGTGCTCCATCAATATTAAACTCGTCTGAAAAAAGGGTATTACCAGCAACAAAAATAGTTATGTTGATAGAAGTGCTAACAAAATTAGGGCCGTTGTAAGCAGAAACATTAACCTTGTAGGTATTGGTCCCAGATAATTTATAAGTATATGAAACAGGCCCTGCTGTCGTCGCTTCTAGAATGTCTCCGGTTCCTGTATCTATTTTATAAGAAGTTGCATCTGTTGCGCTGATGTTAAAAATTACCGTTCCTATGCCATCACCATTTGGATATTGTGCGCTTTGTCCAGCAATTTGTGCTGTAACCACAATATTAGATGGAGTAGTTCCGAATGTTTTGCCTTCATTACTCTCTGATGTACAAGAAACGAAAGCAAATAGAATTAAGCAGCTTATGAACATATTTATACGTCCGTTTTTAAATTTAGAAAATATTGTGTTTTGTTTCATTTGAATATTATTTTGAATTAATAAAAAAATTAATAGACCCAAAACCAAAATACAGTTTTGGGTCTTGTTTTAAAAAATTTGAAATACTAGTATTAGTTATAAATACAAAGCACTTCCTATTTGAACCCTTATACTCCGATAAACTTAGCATTTAAAGAATTGTCTTTGACATTTATGATAGCCACGTTTTTATTATTAGATAGCTTTTACTGTAAGTACTTTAACAGTTGTTGTAACAGTTGTTGAAGTACCTCCAACTCCTGAAGCAATTACAGTAACTGTATAGGTGTTAACACCTGCCGTTTCCGTTTTGAATGTAGCTGTAACTATATTATTATAAGGCAGAATAACCCAATCATTTGGATCTGCATTATTATAGTCAATTTTAGCTCCAAGAATGTTATTTCCTGATACCGTAAAATTTACTTTACCTGAACCATCTCCGTCAGGATTTGTAGCGTCTTTACCAACAACATCAGCAGTGATGGCAACATTATTAGGCGGTGTTAAATCTCCTAAAGAATAGTTGTCTTCAGAACAACCTGCAAGTACAAAAAGCAGCAAGAAGAATATGCCAATATTGAATTTTATATTTGTTTTCATAAATTTTATTTTAATTAGTTTGTATGAAATTATCTACATAGAAAACGTCTTGTACTGTTGCAGCTTGAGTATCATTAAAACGCATAATAAGTTGACCGAATTTAGCTGTAGCAGGAATTGGAGTTATAGTCCCAAAATCGAAAACAATTTCTTCCCAGGCTCCAGAGGTGGTAATTGGCACTTTTTTTATTGCAACACCATTTGCTGGTTGTCCAGTAACTATAGCTCCTTGTAATAGCAAAGTTATATTTTTACCAATATTTGCTGGATTAGGATTGTAAACCATAACTTTTATTTTCTTCCCATAAGCATAATTTACAGGAATATTAAATATGCAAAGCGTTCCACTTGCAGTGGCTCCTTTAGTAAACATTCCTACTTTTGCACTAGTATTAATACCTGATGCATTAGGATTATTGACTGTTGCAAATAGTTGATTAGGGCTCCCAAAAGGTGTAAATATGTCTATATCTGGGGTTTCAAAGTTAATTGGCACATCAAATAATGTTCTAGTGACAGTAGTTGTTGCAGCTCCTCCACTATTTGCCACTACTCTAATTACAAAAGGACTGCTTCCTGGAGCAGGATAAGTACGAGCTGGTAATACTTGACCTGAAGCCAGTGGTGTTCCAACTTCATTAGGTACATCTCCATAAAAGACTAAAAATGATTTAGCATATAAAGCTGTTACACTAACTCTCATTTCACCAGTGGTTCTTATAACTACATTTTCTGGGGCTCTGTAAGTTACTACTAATGGATAAGTTGAAGTTGTTTGATTTCCTGCAATGTCAGTATAAATGATAGTTACCGTATAAGAACCTTCTGGATAAGTGTGTACTGCACTTGATCCTGAAGCAACTACAGCCGATGCATCAGCACCTGTTCCGTGACCAAAAATAACCTTAGAAGATGTTATTCCTTCTCCAGTTGGCGTGATTCTAACGTTTCCTGAATTATCATTACTTATATCAAAAACTTTAGAAACGTTTGCTGAAGCTGCTGAACTTAAAAAAGAAGCGTCATAATCTATTCCATCAGGTATACTACAACTTATTGTAACCGCTAGAAGCAATATATAGTTGAATATTAATTTTATATTTTTCATATTATTGTTATTATTAATTACTATATCCTGGATTTTGTACTAACAAAGTGTTTTGCAATTCTCTGAATGGAATTGGAAAAACTTCATTTTTATTTGCTTTAAAACCTCTACTTGCTAAAACAGTTGCTGCATCACCCCATCTTACTAAATCAAAGAAACGATGTCCTTCACCAGCTAATTCTAATCTGCGTTCTGCCTTAATAGCGGCAAGTGAAACTGGAGTGCTTGACAATCCAACTCTTGCTCGAACTGCATCAAGTAATGCTTGTGCTCTACTAGGGTTAGTATCAACTATAGCTTCAGCTTCAAATAAATAACAATCCGCCAAACGAATAACATAGGAGTTTTGACGGTAATTCAAAACCACATCTCCTGTACCTTTTGATTCATCAACTTTTCTTGGAACATATTTATTGAGAAAATAACCTGTATCTTGATAACCCGCTTGATAATCTGCTTTGCCAGCTGCTTTTAGAGCTTTCAAGTCTAAAAGCGTTGCATCAAATCTAGGATCAGTTTTGATTACATCATAAAACACTTGTGTAAATACATTAAAACTCCAACCTGATGGTAGATCTGGCGCTGGAGAAGCTATTCTTGTGTACGATCTAGGTCCAACCATTACATTGACTACATTACCTTCGGCTGAATCTCCATAAGAAGTATAAGGGTGGTAAGCCCAACTAGCACTAGATACAGCAGTATGGGCTACCTCAAGAACAGATTCAGAATTAAATTTATTATCCACTGTCCAAAGATCTTTATAGTTGGCCAACAATTTATATAAGTAACCTTCAGTTGTACCTCCTGGAGTTTTTCCGTTTACAAGAGCTAATTGCACTGCTGCCAATGCTTTATTATCTTTATTATATTTATCATACAGATACACTTTCCCCAGCAAAGCTCTGGCGGCTCCTTGAGTAAATCGACCTGCCTCAGCAGATGGAACCGTAAGTGGCAAGAAATCTATCGCTGCCTTGAGATCCCCTTCAATTTGCTCATAAACATCAGCAGGATCAGCTTGTTTAACTGAATAATATTCAGATGCAGATAGAGGAACCAAGATTAATGGAACATTTTTAAACATTCTCACTAAATTAAAATAATAATGAGCTCTCAATGCTTTGCTTTCTGCTGTATATCTTGCAATTAATTTGGCATC
>CALPPA020000223.1 GCA_943325355.2 Klebsiella pneumoniae
AATATTCGAAGCACAAAATATGAAGTGAATTTACCAATTGGCACAAATGACACACGATTTTCTTTACGATTCAAAGACAAAACTCTTAAAGTGGATCAGCACGCTATTAGTGAAGCCATTCAAATCTTATACATTCAAAATGGAAATTCACTTGAAATTAAAAACAAATCAATTGATTTAACAGTTGAAAAAGTAACTCTTTATAATATCCTTGGCCAAGCCGTATCCTCTTGGAAAATTGAAAATCAAGAGCAAGAAAACATTAAAATCCCAATCAAAATGGTAAGTTCTGGTGTTTATATTGCGAAAATGAAAACTTCTGAAGGAGAAATTAGTAAAAAAGTAATTGTATTTGACGATTAACAAAATCAAACTATATCTCTATATTAGTATTAAATTTTATCAAAAAAAGGATGAAGATAAAAGCTAATTCAACTTTAATTATTTCTATAAAATTGTTTACCTTTCTTTTAATTTCTTCAATTTGTCATTCACAAGTGCTGGAAATAAAAGGAAATAATACTGTGATTACAAACGGTGACATAACTCCATCGCTGACAGATTTTACAGATTTTGGAACAGTCCCAAGCGAAAATAAATTTGCTCATTCCTTTATTTTAAAAAATACGGGGACATCTACGCTAACCTTCCCATCTGCTGCGACAAGTGTAGTTTTATCAGGAACAAATGCTAATCAATTCGGCATCACTACTTCAGTAGTCATAAATCCTTTAAGTTTAACAGCAAATACGTATTGTATCATTGAAATCAGTTTTAATCCTACCTCCACAGGAACAAAAACAGCCACTTTAACTGTTGATCCATCAAATGGTTCTCCCACAACTTACTCGTTTACTATTCAAGGAACAGGAACTGCAGCCGTAGCTTCTGATTTTACAAGAACTACATTAGCACCAACTTTCAATTATCCTTACTCTTTAATTTATGGTCCAGATGATTATTTGTGGCTAACCGAAAGGGTTGGAAAAAAAGTAAATCGCGTTAGTAAAGATGGCACAGTCAACGATTTATTATTAAATTTAGGGGCCTCTGTTTATCAAACTGGAGGACAAGACGGATTGATGGGAATGGTTTTGCATCCCAATTTAGGGAAAGGAACGGGTGAAGATTATGTGTATTTAGCGTATACCTATAGTAACACCGGTAGCACTACCGACGATACTAGCCGAAGAACAAAAATTGTTCGCTACACCTATTCTGTTACTTCAAATGACGGAACCTTAGCTTCCCCGTTGACATTAATTGAAGGATTTTCAGGAAGTAACGACCATAATTCGGGAAAATTAGCTTTTGGACCCGATACTAAATTGTATTATACAATAGGTGACCAAGGGGTAAATCAATTTGGCAACAAATGCAACGTAAACCGTTCCCAAGACATTCCAACTCTAGCAATGCTAAATTCTGTTCCTCCTAACTATAATTAATATGAAGGAAAAACGCTCCGACTCAATCTTGATGGTTCCATACCAGATGACAATCCTACTATAAATGGTATTCGATCTCATATTTTCACTTACGGTCATCGAAATGCTCAAGGACTGGTTTTTGGTAAAAATGGTAAATTGTATTCAAGCGAACACGGGCCAAAATCAGATGATGAACTCAATATTCTAAAATCAGGTGGCAACTATGGATGGCCCTATATTTCGGGCTATAATGACAACAAAAATTACGCTTACTGCAATTGGTCAACCTCAACAAGCCCAGCTTGTAGCGCATTGCCATTTAACGATTATGTTTGTGGAGGCAATGCAACTTCTCTAACTGAAAACTCTTGGGGAGGAACTTTTACTACACCAATCACATCATTATTTACTATCGATGACGGTTATAATTTTACTGGAGGTTGGCTAACTTGGCCTACGATTGGCCCATCAAGCGCGAAGATTTACGAAGGTTTTACATCCCAAATTCCAGGTTGGGATAATTCAATATTCATCACAACTTTAAAAAAAGGTCGTGTGTATCGCCAAAAACTTTCTGCAGATGGCAACAGCGCCGTTGGTGAAGCGGAAGAACTATTTTACACCCAAAATAGATACCGTGACATCGCATTTGACCCTGACGGAAAAACCATTTACATCATAACTGATAGTGGCGGAACAACCTCTGGTCCATCAGGTTCAAGTTCTTTAAGTGTAACTGATTTAGGCAAAATATTAATTTATACATATAATCCAGCCGCATTGACTTGCTCTGCTCCTATTCCTGATGTAACTACATTGCCTACTATCATAAATTCGTGTTCTGTAGCATCTATAACTCAGCCTACAGCTACAAACAATTGCGCGGGAACTGCAGGAATTGTTGGGCTTACTGATACTATTTTTCCAATAACAGCAGAAGGAACAACAACAGTAGTTTGGAAATATAATTATGGCAATGGATTAACAGTAACCCAAAATCAAACAGTAATTATCAATAGCACCTCTTGGGACGGAACTGTTTGGAGTAATGGACCTCCTTCATCTCAAGCAGCTATCATTGCAGCAAATTACACTATTTCTTCCGATTTTTCAGCTTGCAGTTTGACTATTTCTAACAATGCAATCGTTACTGTAAATTCAGTAGTTAATGTGACTTTAAACGGGCCATTAACGGTAAGTTCGGGTAGTTTTACTCTGAATTATAATGCCAATTTAATTCAAACAACAAATGCTAACAATTCAGGAAATATCACTGTAAAACGCAATAGCTCTGCTTTAATGCGACTTGATTATACACTTTGGTCGTCACCAGTTGTCAATCAAAATCTTTCTAATTTCTCCCCATTAACAACAACATCAAGATTCTACACCTATAATACAACTACAAATCAATATAATTTTGTACCAAATCCTACGACCACCAACTTTACCGATGGTCAAGGCTATTTGATTCGAATGCCAAATACACACCCAACTACACCAACAGTCTGGAACGGAAGTTTCGCTGGGGTTCCAAACAACGGATATTACCCAATAACTATGACAAATGGTGGCGCTACTAAGCGTTTTAATTTGGTAGGAAATCCATACCCATCACCCATTAATATGACCCAATTTGTTACTGACAATAACACTAAAATTACAGGAGCATTGTATTTCTGGAGAAAAACCAATGGCGCTGGAACAGCCTATTGCTCTTGGGCTAGAGGAACATTTGTAACCAATAGCAATACTCAAACTGCGAATCCAAATGGAGTTATTCAAACAGGGCAAGGATTTTTTGTAGAAGCTTTAAACGAGGCAACATCCCTACAATTCAATAACGGACAAAGAGTTTCAAACACAAGTGGACAATTCTTTAAAACGAAACAAGGTATTCCCGACAGAAGCACTATTTGGCTGAATGCTAGCAATACTTTGGGTGATTTTTCTCAAATGGCAGTTGGCTACATTCCAGATGCGACTCAAGGTGTTGATGAATTTGACGGAAAATATTTTAATGATAGCGAGTTTGCCTTAAACACCCTACTCGATAATGAAGAATATGTGATTCAAGGCCGCGCATTACCTTTTGATACTTCAGATGTGGTTCCGCTGGTATTCAGAAACACTACTGATGGAAGTTTCACCATCGCCATAGACCACACAGAGGGATTATTTTCAGCGGATCAAGACATCCTATTAGTTGACAATTTAACTGGCATTGAAACAGACTTGAAATCCAGTGGATATACTTTTGCAGCAAAAACTGGTGTTGACAATGCAAGATTCTACTTGAAATACCAAAAATCTTTAGGAATCAATCCACAAATTATCGACGAAAACAATGTTTTGGTTTACAAAAACAAAGGAGCCATTCATATCAAATCTGGTTCAACAACCATTGAAAACATAAAAATATATGATATTAGCGGTCGCCATATTTTCGAAAAAACAAACGTAAATGCCAATGAAACTCGTATTGAAAGTGCAAAATTTGGAAAACAAATATTAATTGTTCAAATCGTATTAGATGATAATAAATTGATTGACAAGAAGGTAGA
>CALPPA020000224.1 GCA_943325355.2 Klebsiella pneumoniae
ACAATCTGGTAATTATAGATGATAGTATTGTTCGAGGAACAACGCTCAAAATGAGTATCATCAAAATGATGGATCGTTTGAAACCTAAAAGTATTGTTGTAGTTTCATCGGCTCCCCAAATTCGGTATCCAGATTGTTATGGTATTGATATGGCAAAACTTGAAGGATTGGTTGCATTTCGGGCAGCATTAGAGCTTCTAAAGGAGAGAAACTTGTATCATATTGTTGATGAAGTTTATGCTAAATGCAAAGAGCAGGAAAATTTAAAAGATTACGAAGTTGTTAATTTTGTAACAGAAATTTATGCGCCGTTTCAACCACAAGAAGTTTCTAATAAAATAGCACAATTGTTGAGTACGCCAGAAATTAATGCCGAAGTCAAAATTATTTTTCAAACCGTTGAGGATTTACACATTGCTTGTCCTAAAAATTTAGGAGATTGGTACTTCACGGGTGATTATCCAACTCCTGGAGGTAATCGTGTTGTAAATAAGGCATTTATGAATTTTTACGAAGGAAAAAACGCTAGAGCATATTAAAACACTATTATTTAAGTATTTCATCGAGTATTTGAGTATTTCATCTAATTTATTTGTTAGTAGCGCATTACAAAATTATCTTTGTAGGACCATAATATTAGTAGGTTAAGTTTATGGTAGATTTGGGGCAAAAAGGGTGAAAGAAATTTCACCTTTTTTATTGGAATAAACTCAAGAAACCTCAAAACAGGTCCATTCACCCAGATTTGACCATCATCCCAATATATTTTAATTAAATACATATATTAAACAACAAGGTTATTAACTTTGTATTACCGTAATTTAGTAGATTAAGTTTATGGTAGATTTGGGGCAAAAAGGTGAAAGCAATTTCACCTTTTTCGTTTAGTTAATTTAGAGTTAAAAAAAAAAATAGATAAAAAAACCCTTTCAAGTCGATTCATCTATTCTCTATGTTCTATTTTCTAAAAGGATTATTTCTCTAAAGCATATCTTTTAGCCACTTCATCCCAATTAATTAAATTAAAGAAAGCTTCAATATAATCCGGTCTTCTGTTTTGGTAGTTCAAATAATAAGCGTGTTCCCAAACGTCCATTCCTAAGATTGGCGTTCCTCCGCAACCAACACCTGGCATTAGAGTATTGTCTTGATTTGGTGTTCCGCAAACTTCAAGTTTTCCCTCTTTCACACACAACCAGGCCCATCCTGAACCAAATTGAGTTGCTCCAGCTTTGGCGAAAGCCGCTTTAAAAGCATCAAAAGAACCAAAAGCACCATCAATTGCAGCCGCTAATTCTCCAGTTGGTAATCCGCCACCGTTTGGAGACATTATGGTCCAAAACAGACTGTGATTGAAATGTCCGCCGCCGTTGTTACGAACAGGCATATTTTTCATATCCAAATTTTTCAAGATATCTTCAATGCTTTTACCTTCCAATTCAGTTCCTGCAATCGCAGCATTCACGTTGGTAATGTAAGCATTATGATGTTTCGTATGATGGATTTCCATCGTGCGCGCATCAATATGAGGTTCCAATGCATCATACGCATAAGTTAATTGTGGTAATTCAAAAGCCATAATATAGTTGTTTAATGATTTATAAATATTTTATTCAAAATTAAACAATTAACTTTGGAATTGGTAATTCTATTTCGTTATAGTTTTATTAAATAAATTGATGGTGGCTTTTTTTGGAGCTATTTCCTGCTGTCATTCCAATCTCGCCAAGAAAAATGGCGAGGATTTTCCCTTCCATCAGGGCTAGGGCATTCCGGACAAGGAAAGAAATCAAAAATCAAAAATCTTTAATCCTTAATCAAAAATCTAAATGCAAAGACCATCATTTTCCATCTACGACGCATCGGCTGGTTCCGGAAAAACCTACGCGCTCGTCAAAGAATACCTGAAAATCATTCTTGTTGCCAAGAAAAATGATGCCTATCGCAACATTCTCGCCATTACGTTTACCAACAAAGCGGTTCACGAAATGAAAAGCAGAATCGTTGGCAGTTTATCCGAGTTTGCCAAAGAAAATCCAAGTGATAAAGCACAGGATTTAATGCAACATTTGGCAATAGAAACCCAACTTTCAATCATCCAAATCAAAACCAAATCCCAGCAAATTATCAAGCACATCATACACAATTATGCTGCTTTTGATATTTCGACAATTGACAAATTTACCCATAGAGTGATTCGTGCGTTTGCCCACGATTTAGATTTGCAAATAAATTTCGAAGTGACATTGGATACTGAAAACCTGCTCATCGAAGCCGTCGACGCAATTATAGCTCAAGCCGGAGAAGACGAAACTTTGACCAAATTGCTTATCGATTTCACAATGGAAAAAACCGATGACGATAAGTCTTGGGACATTTCACGCGAGATTCTCGAAACAGGTCGTTTGGTTCTCAATGAAAATAATCGAAATGAAATTAACCATTTTCAAGACAAGACCATTTTTGAGTTTGTCGAAATAAAAAACAAACTCGCCGAGGCTTGTAAAGTTTTAGAAACCGAAAATGCAGAACTAGCAGAAAGTGCTTTGCAGTTGATTGAGAAAAATGGAATTGACAACAAATCATTTTCAGGATTTTATTTTCCAAAACATTTACAAAGTATTCAAGAGGGGAAATTCAATCCAAAAAACAAAACCTACCACGAACAGGAGGATATAAAAATCAATAATACTGCTAAAGACGGCGCTTTAATTGAATCAATCATTCCAGAATTATTAGAAATCCTATCTGCTATTTATAAAAAATTCGAAAAACGAGATTTCTATAAAGCATTCCTGAAAAACATTACGCCATTATCTTTGCTAAATACCGTTAGCAATGAATTGGTTAAAATTCAGAAAGAGCAAAATCTGCTTCCCATTGCTGAATTCAACGCCTTGATTCATAAAGAAATTCAAAACCAACCTGCGCCTTTTATTTATGAAAGATTAGGGGAACGCTACCGTCATTTTTTTATTGATGAATTTCAGGATACTTCTGAAATGCAATGGCAAAATCTTATTCCGCTGATTGATAATGCTACATCTAGCGAACTCGAAGGGGAAAAAGGAACTTTGATGATTGTGGGCGACCCGAAACAGTCCATTTATCGATGGAGAGGTGGCAAAGCGGAGCAGTTTATTGCCTTGAGCAAATACCATAATCCGTTCAACAATCCCGAAAAAGTTTTAGAACATTTAGAAAAAAATTACCGTTCTTATTCGCAAATAATCGAATTCAATAATGACTTTTTTCAAATGCTTTCCAATGAATTCGAAAATTTAGATTATAAAGATTTATATGCCAATAAAAGTCGTCAGAAAATCAATCAGAAAATAGGAGGTTATGTCAATATTTCTTTTCTACCAAAAATAGAAACTGTTGAAGACGAAGACGACGACCAGGAGGAATTGAATAAAACGGATTTGTATGTAAGAGCCACGTTAAAAACGATTTTAGATGTTCGACAAAAAGGGTTTAAATACAGTGACATCGCTGTTTTAATCCGTCATAATAAAAACGGAACTGCAATTGCAAATTTCCTCATAGAGCAAGGTATTCCGATACTTTCATCAGAATCTTTATTGATAAAAAACGCCACCGAAGTTCGATTTATTATTCATTTATTGAAATATTTGAAAAACAGTTTTGACATGGAAGCCAAAGCTCATTTTCTTCATTATGTTGCCTATAAAATTCAGGACAAATTGCCTATTCACGATTTCATTGCCCAAGGAATGGAACAAAAAAAGGAATCTGAATTTGAAAATTGGCTAACGAATTTTGATATTTCACTCTCGTTTCAAGACATTCGAAAAAAGTCACTTTATGAATCTGTTGAGGTTATTGTGTCAAAGTTTCTGGCTCCATTTTCGAGTGCTGTCAGTGCTTATGTTCAATATTTTCTTGATATTGTTTTAGAACGAGATGTTCGGAATCAAGCAGGAATAGCAGACTTTTTGGATTATTGGGACAAA
>CALPPA020000225.1 GCA_943325355.2 Klebsiella pneumoniae
ACTGGAATCTGTTGCATTTACTAAAACAGCTACTTCGGCTAAATTCAGTCTTTGTTTGGATAATGATTTAGCAATTATTTTTTCGACGGCTGATAGTGATGAGACAGTATTTTTGAGAATATCCCATATTTCATTTGCATCAATAAAAGGGTGCATCGAAAAGTCTGGCAAAGCATATTTTTGAGATGAAAATTTCATTAAATTATTCTTAATGATTCTTTTTCTAATTGATTAATTCGTAAAATTTAAAAATTTGTTATATGAATTTTACGATATTAACAATATCTGTTCTTAATATCGATTAAAAGTACAAATTTTTAATAAAATTTTATGTTAAAGAAACCATAAAAAAGAAGCTTTCAAATACCAAAAAAATAAAAACAATGTAAGCAAAATAGCTGGTTTGATTATATATGAAATCCCGAGTCTTATGTAGAGATGAGGTTTTTTATTTATTCTTTTCCTCAATCCATCTTGACATATATTTTGTACTTGTTAAAGTATGATGTTGCAATAATATTCCCATAAAATTATGCAATCGGTGTTGTTTTAAATGAGTTTGTACTTTTAAAATATGCTCAACAAAATCACTCTCAAATAAAGATTTCAAATACCGTTTTTCTATAATTCGAAAACCGTTTTCTTGGGCTTTAAGCCAAAGAGTTTTGTCTTGGTACAATTCCACCGATTTATCTGCAAAAACTTGGGAATCATCAGCAATAAATCCATTCCAAGACAAATCGCCATACATTGATTCGGCTCCAATAGTTGTAGTTATACTTGGTGTTCCGAGTTGCATTGATTCTACTAATTTCCCTTTTATTCCTGCACCAAAACGCAAAGGAGCTAAAACTATTCGAACATTTCGGACCATTTCTTGAGCATTATCGGCTCGACCCATAATATTAAAACCTTGTTTGGGCTGGTGCAATTGCAATACTTTTTGAGAAGGATAAGCACCATAAATTTGCAAAATTGCATCCGGCATTTGCTTTCTGATAAGTGGCCAGATCGTTTCCTTTAGATATTGAACCGCATTCCAATTGGGTTCGTGAAGGAAGTTGCCAATGAAGATAAAGTTCTTTCTGTCTTCGAATGAAGGTAGATTTTGAATGGTTGAAGTGTCAATTGGGTCCAAAATCAAAGGCAAATAATACAGTAATTTGGAATCGATTTTGAAAATGGTTTGCAGCAATTCAATTTCATATTCGGCAATCATAAAGGAAAGATCGCAACGCAAAATACTGGCAATTTCTCTTTTGGCAACATCCTCAACCAATAAATCATCAGTAGAAAATGTTCGATTTTCCTTGAATGCTTTTTGGCGTGCCAAACGTAAACAATGCAAATCTTCTGTATCAAGCAATCGCAAAGCATCAGGACAATTTTCGGCAACACGCCAACCAAACTGCTCTTCCATCATAAACCGATCAAACAACACAATTGAAGGATTCAATTCCTTTACAAAAACATCAAAACTGGAACAATTTAAAGCGATGGTTTTTTTGGCAACACAGAGAGATTCCAAGTCAACCATAAAATCACTATCCATTGCTGGACTGGCAAAAGTCACATCAAAACTGTGTTGCTTAAAAATGGAAATCAACTGTACCATTCGCCCTCCTGCTGCGGAAGAATTGGGTTCTGGAAAAACAAAACCTATAATTAGAACGTGCTGATTACCTATCATAAAATTATAATTTACAATGCAAAATAAGGAAAATAAACTGCAAATCAATCTATTTTACAATAAATAAAATCTGTATTTTTACAGTTCAAAAAACAAAAAATGTTAGGATTAAAATTAGTCACCGACCCAAAATGGGTAAATATTGTTGAATCGAACATCGAAGAAATCTTGACCGATCACGCTTGGTGCGAACAAAAAGCGGCAACCAACATCATTACCATCATCACTTATAATTCGGAACACGAGGATTTGGTTACCGATTTATTGGAAATTGCCAAAGAAGAATTGGAACATTTTCAAATGGTACACAACATCATCAAGGAACGAGGACTTAAATTAGGTCGAGAACGGAAAGACCATTACGTGAACGAACTTTTTAAGTTTATGAAAAAAGACGGCAGCCGAAATGACGCTTTTATAGATAGATTACTTTTCTCGGCAATGATTGAAGCCCGAAGCTGCGAGCGCTTCAAAGTATTGTCACAAAACATTGAAGACCAAGAATTAGCCGAATTTTATAGAAAATTAATGATTAGCGAAGCGGGACATTACACCACATTTTTGGCATTCGCCAGAAAATATTCTGAAAAGGTAGATGTTGACAAACGTTGGTCAGACTGGTTGGAATTTGAAGGCAAACTGATCGCCAATTACGGAAAAAGCGAAACCGTTCACGGATAAAATTACTTATTACTTCATATTCAAAAAAAGGAACCGATACTAGTATAAATAATACGTAGTATCGTTTCCTTTTTTTGAATCAAGTCGAATCAAAAGGTTTTGGACCTGAACTTTAAAGTTATCGAAATATTCTAAAACATCTTTAAAACAAAAAACCCAGTCTCGTTAGAAACAGGGGTTTTTCAAAAGAAAGTCGACTAACCGAGTATGCGAACACGTCGTCCCAATAAAAAAAACCAAGTTTATGTTTATTATGGCAGAGGTGACGAAATCTTAAAATAAAGAAGAAATTTAAAGAAAAATTGCCATTAAAATCTGAAGAAGTGAGTGCCGAAAATTTAAATTAACAACTAACAAAAAAACATTTCCCTTTGAATTATTAAAAGAAATACTATCTTAGCATAAAGTTCAAATCAGTTTAAAGACTTACAATTTCTTGAAGATGAAGTTAAAGCCTCACATAATATAGACATAAGTGCTTTTAAAGCGGGTTGCTACTTTTTAAAAGTGAAGAATTCACACGGAATCCAGAACTTAAAAATTGTAAAGAAATTGTAAATGCTTTAATTTTTTTATATAAAAAACCATTGCCTTATTATGAAATTTATAAAAATTATGTTGTTGGTTATTTGCACTTTACTGCTTTCCAATTCTGTTGTTTCTCAAATCAATGTGCTTTCTAATCACAATAATCTAAGGCGTATAGGATCGAATGATCAAGAGTCGGTAATTAACACACAAAATGTTTCGCCTGCTACTTTTACCAAACTTTTCACAAAATCGGTAAACGATCCAATTTACGCACAGCCAATTAGTTCCACTTCTAAAGTTGGTGTTGTATATAGTGATTTAGTTTGGTCTGATGAATTTAATGGAAGTGGGCCAGTAAACAGCACAAATTGGCACCATCAGACACAGCTTCCTAATGGAGGCAATTGGTACAACGGAGAGATGCAACACTACACTAACAGTCAAACAAATTCCTTTCAAAGTAATGGTTCCTTAAATTTAGTTGCAAAAAAAGAAACTTTTACGGATCAAGGGGTAACAAAACAATATACATCGGCTAGATTAAACTCAAAATTTGCCTTCAAGTATGGTAGAGTAGAAGTTCGTGCAAAACTACCTACTGGTGTTGGAACTTGGCCTGCTATATGGATGTTAGGGAAAAATATTATAGAACCAGGCGGTTTTTGGTCTAGCACATATGGAACTGCTTATTGGCCTGCTTGTGGCGAAGTCGACATTATGGAACACTGGGGAACCAATCAAAATTACGTCCAAAGCGCCATGCACACTCCCTCAAGTTATGGAGGAACCTTTAATTTAGGTGGACAAACTATCGCAACCGCTTCAAGTGCATATCATATCTATACTTTGGTTTGGACAGCCGAAAAAATGGAGTTTGCTGTAGATGGCGTAATTCACTATACCTATAACCCAAGTGTAAAAAATGCGAGTACCTGGCCTTTCGATGCAGAACAGTATCTCTTATTAAATCTAGCCATTCAATCAAACATTAGTTCTAGTTTTACACAGGGTGCTATGGAAGTAGACTATGTAAGAGTATATCAAAATACTACTGTTGA
>CALPPA020000226.1 GCA_943325355.2 Klebsiella pneumoniae
CTTTCTATATTGATTACGAAGGAAATACGATGCCATTGTCAAGTAATTTTACTGCTAGAGTTCCGCTTGTTTCGGGGGATATAAATAAAAAAAATAGCGAAGATTTAGCCGAATTATTTCGAATAATCCATAACGATGCGTTTTTGAAAAAAAACATCATTGGTGTTCAAATTATGCCAAACGGGAGCTTAAAAATGAGCAACAGGAATTTTAATTATCAAATTGATTTTGGTGGAACGGTAAGAATGAAAGCCAAATTCAATAATTACAAAGCATTTTTTCAAAAAGCGGTTTTAGATAGTTCGCTTTATAAATATAAAATAATAGATCTCAGGTTTTCGCAACAAGTGGTGTGTACTAAATAATTGATAATGGAAAAAGAAAATATTGCAGTAGGTCTTGACATTGGGACAACCAAAATTGTTGCTATGATCGGCAAGAAAAACGAATATGGAAAATTGGAGATTTTGGGTGTTGGAAAATCCAAAAGTCTAGGTGTAGCGAGAGGCGTTGTAAATAACATTACTCAAACCATTCAATCAATTCAACAAGCTGTTCAAGAAGCCGAAAACAAATCAGGCTACAAAATCAAAGATGTAGTGGTTGGAATTGCTGGTCAACACATTCGCAGTATTCAACACAGCGACTATATAATTAGAAGCAATGCCGAAGAAGTAATAGGAGGGAACGATATTCAAATTCTGATAGGTCAAGTACATAAATTAGCAATGTTGCCGGGTGAAGAAATTATACACGTTTTGCCACAGGAATTCAAAATTGACGGACAATCTGAAATTAAGGAACCTATAGGAATGTATGGCGGAAGATTAGAATCTAGCTTTCACGTAGTAGTAGGTCAAGCATCCTCTATTCGAAATGTAGGTAGATGCATTCAAAGTTCAGGAATCGAATTATCGGGACTTACTTTAGAACCATTGGCTTCAGCTGATGCAGTTCTGAGCCAAGAAGAGAAAGAAGCAGGAGTTGCCTTGATAGATATTGGTGGAGGAACAACAGATTTAGCGATTTTCAAGGATGGGATTATTCGTCATACTGCTGTAATCCCGTTTGGAGGAAATGTAATTACTGATGATATTAAAGAAGGCTGCTCGATCATAGAAAAACAAGCTGAATTATTGAAAGTGAAATTTGGTTCAGCCTGGCCCGGAGAAAATAAAGACAATGAAATAGTTTCAATTCCAGGACTAAGAGGTAGAGAACCAAAAGAAATTTCGCTAAAGAATTTGTCTAAAATAATTCACGCGAGAGTAGTTGAAATTATTGAGCAAGTATTCACCGAAATTAAAGATTATGGACACGAAGATCCTCGAAAAAAATTAATTGCAGGAATAGTGTTAACAGGAGGTGGCGCCCAGTTAAACCATATCAAGCAATTAGTAGAATACATTACTGGAATGGACACCAGAATTGGATATCCAAATGAGCATTTAGCAGGAAATTCAGACGAGGAAATATCAAGTCCTTTATATGCCACCGCAGTAGGATTAGTGATGAACAGCATCGAAAAACAAACCCAGAGTGCAGTAAGGGTTGATGCAGTAGAACCATCTAAACCACCAGTATTTAGAGCGCCAATTGTTCAGAAACAAGAGATTGACGTCTCTGATAACGAAGAAGTTGAAGAAGAAATCAAGAAAGAGCCTACGACTGGCGAAAAAATATCGAGATCATTTTTTGATAGATATGTTGACAAGATTAAGGATTTCTTAGATAACGCAGAATAAATAATAGTAAGAAAAAAATTAAAAACTAATAAATATATAAAACCCAATAAGATGAATAGCAACTCAGAATTTGGAAGCATTTCGTTTGATTTACCCAAAAACCAATCAAATGTAATAAAAGTTATTGGAGTAGGTGGAGGCGGAAGTAATGCCATAAATCACATGTTTAAACAAGGTATCAAAGGTGTTGATTTCATTGTTTGTAACACGGATTCTCAAGCATTAGAAAACAGTTCTGTGCCAAACAAAATTCAGTTAGGTGTGAACTTGACCGAAGGACTTGGAGCAGGAGCAAATCCAGACATAGGGCAACAATCAGCCATAGAAAGTATCGCCGACATCGAAAAAATGCTCGACAGCAACACCAAGATGGTTTTTATCACTGCAGGAATGGGTGGAGGAACAGGAACAGGAGCTGCGCCAGTAATTGCACAACTTGCAAAAGAAAGAGAGATTCTTACTGTCGGGATTGTAACTTTACCTTTCTTGTTCGAAGGAAAAGTGCGTCAAGAGCAAGCAATTATAGGGATTAATAAATTGCGAAAACAAGTTGATTCATTAATTGTCATAAACAATAACAAATTAAGAGAAGTATATGGAAATCTAGGTTTCAAAGCAGGATTTTCAAAAGCGGATGAAGTTTTGGCAACAGCCTCGAGAGGTATCGCTGAAGTAATTACACATCATTACACTCAAAATATCGATTTAAAAGATGCTAAAACTGTATTGTCAAATAGTGGAACAGCTATTATGGGATCATCAGTTGCCTCTGGCGAAAATAGGGCAAAAGAAGCCATAATGGCGGCTTTGGATTCTCCATTATTGAATGATAATAAAATCACTGGTGCCAAAAACGTATTGTTGCTTATCGTTTCTGGAACTAATGAAATCACGATTGATGAGATTGGCGAAATCAATGATTTTATTCAAGCAGAAGCGGGTCACAATGCCAATATAATAATGGGTGTTGGTGAAGACGAAACGCTAGGAGACTCCATTTCTGTAACAATAATCGCTACAGGATTTGACATCGAACAACAGCACGAAATTGTAAATGTAGAACCAAAAAAGATCATACATACACTTGAAGACGAGCAAAAAAGTGTGCATGATTTAACAAAAATAATGGTTCCTGCTTTTAACTATGAGCAAGAAACTCCAGTTACTAATTCATCAGAAAGAATAGTTTTCGAATTGTTAGAAGAAACTGTTGTTGAACCAGCTATTGTTTCCATAAACAAAGAAGAAATGATTGTTATGTCAGAATTTATTAAAAATCTTGACGTGACTTTCGAAATAGTTTCACCTATTAATGATTTAGACTTCGTGGTTTCGTCTCCAGAGGTTAAGCAAATCGATGTAGTGGAACCAAAGATTTTTGAAAGACAAGAACAAGCTACTTTTTCTTTTGATTTACCGCTTTTCAAATCCCCAGCCATTGTTGTTAATGAACCGGTTGCTCCAAAAGAGGAGAACAAAATCTTTTTTGATTTAACTAACGAAACAAAGGATATTAATGTCAACGAACCAGTGCAATTTGTTCCAGTTACTGAATTGACTGACAAAGGAATAATTAGATATTCACTTGAGGAATTCACAGAAATAGACAATGTTCAAGTAGATTCAAAACCGTTGATAACGGCGGTAGAAGAAGTTCCCGAGGAGTTGAATATTACAATGAAGCAAGTAGATATAGCCTCAAACCTTGAAACATCTTTCGAAAGTATTTCCCCAATGGATATGACAATTGAGGACACCTTAAAATTCAGATCCGAAGAAAGAAGAAAAAAACTAAAGGAATTCAATTATAAATTCCATAATAATATTTCAAAAATTGATGAATTAGAAAAAGAACCTGCCTACAAAAGATCAGGAATAGAGCTTTCTAAGCCACAAATAAACAGTACGAATTCTAGAATTTCAGTTGGAACTGACAGCAATGACGACCTACAGTTGCGTTCAAACAATTCATACTTGCACGATAATGTTGACTAACTGATTCAAACCAAAGTTGCCAAACCCGGAAATTAATTTAATTTTCGGGTTTTTTTATCCTTATCAGCAGGAACGACGAATCAATCTGTTGTAAATCCCATTAAAATTCTTTAATTTTGTCGGGCCTTAATCCAGCTGTTCTTTGCAAGTTTTTTTTCGAAAATGCTTTTTTCCAAGAACATAAAAGAGTTTCCTTTGGTCGCTTTTTAAGTTC
>CALPPA020000227.1 GCA_943325355.2 Klebsiella pneumoniae
ATTAGCAATGCTAATATCAGGTTCAATGGTTAATGCCCAAGTTGATGTTATCAATAAACATAATGGAGAGGTTGTAAAAGGGAAAGTTGTAAAACTTGAGGAGTTTACTATTGTTTTCAAATATGATGGAGAAGATGCTGAAAATACTATCAGTAAATATGCTGTTGAAAAAATTGTTTATGGTAAATCAGGAAGAGTTGAAGAAGTGACTGAAAAAATTGTTGTTTCTGCTGAAGCTGACTGGGAAAAAGTAATTATCCTAGAGGATAAAGCTTATATTTCGGGCCTTAAAAAAGGAGAAGAGGTTAGAGGCAAGACAGGTTTGATAAATTATCACACTGGTAATACAGGAGATATAAAAGCACAAATGAAGTTAAAAAAAGCTGCTGCGATTTTAGGCTGCCCTTTCATATTAATGACTTCAGACAAATCAACAACCGGGAATAATTCGAATCAATTAGGTGGCACACAGGCTATTAAAACAGGAATTGGTTATAAATACTAGCTTAAAATTATTCAGAGGAATTCACCAAGAAAGCATAGGGCATCAAGAAAAAAAATTGAATTCTTAATTCATAATTTTCATAATATAAATCTCCACAGTTTATAAATTGTGGGGATTTTTTATTTGAAAAACTTTAAACTTTAAACTTCAAACCTGAAACAAAATTTTACCTTTGCGCTATGACAGGAACCGTTTATAAATCTACAGGAAGTTGGTATACCGTAAAATCCGAGCGAGGCGATTTTATCGAATGCCGTATGAAAGGGAAATTCCGGATTAAAGGAATTAAAAGTACCAACCCAATTGCCGTGGGCGATATAGTAGATTATGAACTCGAAGAAAGTTCAGATAAAGTAACTGGAACCATTCATAATATTCACGAAAGAAAGAATTATATCGTTCGAAAATCAGTGAATTTATCGCATCAAATGCACATTATTGCATCGAATATTGACCGCGTTTTTCTTTTGGTCACTATCAATAATCCACCAACAACCCCCAATTTCATCGATCGTTTTCTGGTAACTGCTGAAGCTTACGGAATAGAAACGGTTTTGGTTTTCAATAAAATTGACACTTTCGATGATGCTACTTTGGATGAACAATTGTATTTGCAGCATATTTACGAGAATATTGGATACAAATGCCTTCGTGTTTCTGCCAAAGAAAGCAAAGGAATAGACAAATTGAAAGAAATGATGATTGGTAAAGTAAGTATGTTTTCCGGGCATTCAGGTGTGGGAAAATCGACATTAGTCAATGCTTTAGAACCCTCTTTAGATTTAAAAACAAAAACTATTTCCGAAGCTAGCAAGCAAGGACAGCACACCACGACTTTTGCCGAAATGTATGATTTGTCTTTTGACGCTCGAATAATTGACACACCAGGAATCAAAGGTTTTGGGATTGTCGATATGGATGCAGCAGAAATCAGCGGTTATTTTCCGGAGTTTTTCAAGTTGAAAGAGCAATGTAAATTCAATAATTGCCTCCACAAAGACGAACCGCATTGCGCCATAAAGAAAGCTTTGGAAAAAGACGAAATCGCTTGGTCACGCTACAATAGTTACTTGAAAATTTTGGAAGGCGACGACGAAAATTACCGAATAGATTCGTATGACGAAGATCGAAAAGCAAGTGATGAAACAAGAAAGTAATTGTGAATTGTAAATTGTGAATTATGTCAGAGAATGTTATAAGAATAAAATCGTTTAATTTTGCTTTAAGAATTGTAAAACTATATCAATTTTTAAGTGTAGAAAAAAAAGAATTTGTTTTAAGTAAGCAATTATTACGAAGTGGAACTTCAATTGGTGCATTGGTTAGAGAATCAGAACACGCTGAAAGTAAACTAGATTTTATTCATAAACTTGCCATTGCGCAAAAAGAAGCTAATGAAAGTGATTATTGGTTAGAATTATTGTTTCATTCCGAATATTTAAATGAATCTCAATTTCAGTCATTAAATTTAGATATAATTGAGATTAATAAAATTTTAGCTTCTATAATTATTTCGACTAAAAACAACTTAAAAAAGTAATTATGAATTGTCACGATAATTCACAATTCATAATTCACAATTCAGCATTATTTTGAAAACCGTAATCCAAAGAGTTTCTTCCGCCTCTATAACCATCGATTCTAAAACTGTAGCCGAAATTCAAACAGGATTATTGGTTTTAGTTGGTATCGAAGATGCCGATACACAGGAAGATACGAATTGGCTTTGCCAAAAAATTGCAAACCTTCGTATTTTTGGCGATGAAAATGAGGTAATGAATTTGTCTGTTAAAGAAACTAACGGAGATATTATTGTTGTTTCTCAATTTACACTCCACGCTTCAACCAAAAAAGGCAATCGTCCTTCTTATATAAAAGCAGCAAAACCAGAAGTTGCCATCCCAATTTATGAGGATTTTGTGTTGCAATTAGAAAAAGAATTGGGCAAAAAAGTACAAACCGGAGTCTTTGGCGCCGATATGAAAGTGGCACTTGTAAATGATGGTCCTGTGACAATTTTAATTGATTCTAAAAACAAAGAATAATGAACCTAAAAAACTCCCAACTTACCGTTGACACCTGGATCAAAGAGCACGGTGTTCGGTACTTCAATGAACTTACAAATATGGCGCAACTTACTGAGGAAGTAGGCGAAGTGGCCCGAATTATCGCTCGTCGTTATGGTGAACAATCAGAAAAAGAAAGCGATAAAAACAAAGACCTTGGCGAAGAACTAGCCGATGTGGTTTTCGTGGTTTTGTGTCTGGCAAACCAAACAGGAATCGATTTACAAGCTGCTTTCGATAAAAAGATGGACTTGAAATCAGTTCGCGATAAAGACCGCCACAAAAACAACGACAAGTTAAAATAATTGTGATTTCTAAATTAGGAGTTGTAAATTGCAGCGCTAAAAAATAAAAAACTTTGCGCCATTGCGTCTTGGCTGTTAAAAATAGATAATCACAATAATGAATTTACTGCTTCAACCTTCAATATGCAAATCGCAATCTGAAATTTCGATAACGGGTTCTAAATCCGAAACCAACCGACTATTATTGTTACAGGCTTTGTTTCCCAATATTACTTTGGCCAATACTTCAAATTCTGATGATTCTGAAGTGATGATGAAAGCTCTTCTTCCCAACACTGAACACGTAACACCCAATAACCCAAACCTAGAACCCAATACCCAGCTCATCGATATCCATCACGCAGGAACGGCAATGCGTTTTCTTACCGCTTATTTTGCTGTAAACGAAGGTTGCGAAGTTGTGTTGACAGGTTCGCCAAGAATGAAAGAACGTCCCATAAAAGTCTTGGTTGAAGCCTTGCGACAATTGGGATCTCAAATCTCTTATGAAAATGAAGAAGGTTTTCCGCCCATTCGGATCAAAGGACAAAAAATCACTAATAACAAAGTTAGTATTCCGGCAAATGTTAGCAGTCAATACATTTCGGCCTTGTTACTAATTGCTCCAAAACTTCAAAACGGAATCGAAATCACTTTGGTAGGTGAAATTACCTCTATTCCTTATATCAAAATGACATTGGCTTTGTTGAATGATTTAAACATCCAAACCAGTTTCGAAGGGAATGTAATCAAAGTATATCCAAAACCAGCAGTAGATTCTAAAGTGATGACTGTCGAATCTGATTGGAGTTCAGCTTCCTACTTTTTTAGTATCGTTGCTTTGTCAGAAATTGGAACGAAAATTACATTGTCGAGTTACAAAGAAACAAGTTTACAGGGCGATTCTGCTTTAGTAGAAATTTATTCGAAAATGGGAATCGAAACTCGTTTTGAAGAAAACAAAATTACATTGGTCAAACAACCTAACTTTAATTTTGAAACAGTAAACTTCGATTTAAACAACACCCCAGACATCGCCCAAACTATCGTAGTGACTTGCCTTGGTTTAGGGATTGGTTGCCATTTGACGGGAC
>CALPPA020000228.1 GCA_943325355.2 Klebsiella pneumoniae
TAATAATTCTTGAACTCCTCCTCTAGCAAGTCTGAATCCTGTCATTACCTCATCAAAAATCAGAAGGATTCCGTTTTCTGTACACATTTGGCGCAAGCCTTCCAGAAAACCTTTGTTTGGTGGAATACAACCCATATTTCCAGCAACTGGCTCTACAATTATGGCTGCAATTTCGTTTGGATTGGCTGCAATTAAAGTCGCAACATTTTCTAAATCATTGTATTTTGCCAGCAACGTATCTTTGGCTGTTCCGGCAGTTACACCAGGACTATTTGGCGAACCAAAAGTAATGGCTCCACTTCCGGCTTGTATTAAAAATGAATCAGAATGGCCGTGATAACAACCGGCAAATTTAATGAATTTATCTTTTTTGGTAAATCCACGAGCCAATCTAATCGCACTCATACAAGCTTCGGTTCCTGAATTTACGAATCTGATTTTGTCAATATTTGGAACCATATCGACTGCCAATGTTGCTATTTGAGTTTCTAACTCCGTTGGCATCCCAAAGGAAGTTCCAAGTTTGGCTTTCGCAATTACTGCATCAACAACGGGCTGAAAAGCGTGACCCAAAATCATTGGTCCCCAAGAATTGATATAATCGATTAATTTGTTTCCGTCTTCGTCAAACAAATAAGCCCCTTTGGCGCTTTTGACAAAAATAGGAGTTCCTCCAACAGCTTTGAAGGCACGAACGGGCGAATTTACACCGCCCGGAATTACTTTTTCTGCTTCAGCAAAAAGCTGACTGCTTCTTTGATATAACATTTTATTTTGGGTTATGGGTTATGGGTTATGGGTTTCAGTCAAAACGCATAACTCCAATACTAATTTTTAATCGATTTTTAGGTTCTGACCTATAGAAATAGCATTGTCAAAAATATTATTTTCTTTTTTTAAAGCTTCGATGGAAATATTAAATTTTTTGGAAATAGAATATAAAGTATCTCCTTTCACAACTACATATTGAGTTGGGTTATTGTTGGAATTTTTGACATCTAATCCAATTTTTCCATCAAGTTTTTCTTCTAATGGAATTTCTTTTCCTAAAACCACATTATCAAATTGATCCAAATGATAGCGTTCAATATAACTAATTAATTTGTCTGGATATCTAGGATCCGTTGCGTATCCTGCAGCTTTCAATCCTTTTGCCCAAGCTTTATAATCGCCTTTTGGTAATTTAAATAAGGAAGCATAGCGTGATCTTTTTGATACAATGGCAGCGTGATCTTGATAGGATTCTTCCGGGTTATTATATTTTCTAAAGCATTCTTGACTTGCATCATCGTCGTGAAGTGTCGTTTCTCCAGTCCAATCGGTGTAGCATTTTATGCCGAAATGGTTGTTTGCCGTTGCCGCTAACTTACCTAGACCAGCTCCTGATTCTAAAATTCCTTGAGCTAAAATGATACTAGCTGGTATTCCAAAATTCCTCATATTACTCATCGCAATATCTTTGTAATGAAAAATATATCCATTTATCAAATCTGAGGTAACAACCGTTTTTGAAGTCGATTCTATAACTTCTGAACTTGATTGTTTTTTATGTGATACTGTTGTCTTTTTTGGAGAATTTGTATGAACAGTTGTTGGTTTTGAATCTTTATCTTTGGCGGTAACAATTAGGGATTTAGAGGCATTACAACCTATCAAAGTAACCATTAGAACAACTAGAATTATTTTTTTATACATTTATATTTATTGTTGGTAAATGCTTAATTTTTAATTTGATATTCATTCCTGCAATTCCCTGAATTCCGCCAGTGTGAATGAGTAAAATTTTAGAATGCTCCGGAAAGTAATTCTTTTCAATTAAATCCATAACGCCAAAAACCATCTTCCCCGTATAAATGGGATCCAAAGGAATTTTATTTTCTTGATAAAACTGATTGATAAAAGCAATTAATTCTGGATTTACTTTACCATATCCTCCAAAATGATAATCCGTTATCAATTCCCAGTTCTCATTTCGGGCAAATTTACGAATTTCCTCTTTTAAAAAGTCCCCTTTCAAGGCAGGAAATCCCAAAACTTTTTGGTGTGGTAATATACTGTTTATGATTCCGCTAATTGTTCCTCCTGTTCCAATCGAGCAACAAACAAAATCGTATTCAGCGTCTTCTTTCTCCAGTATTTCTTCACATCCTTTTATCGCCAATTCATTAGTCCCACCTTCGGGTACTAGATAAAAATCACCAAATTCTTGTTTTAAGTTTTCAATAAATTCAGTTTCTGCTTTGTGGCGATAGTCGTCACGGGAAATAAATTTGAATTGCATTCCACACTCTTGAGCAAATTTTAATGTTGGATTAACTAGAATTTTGCTTTCTAATTCATCGCCGCGAATAATTCCAACAGTTTTGAAACCGTATTCCTTTCCCGCAAATGCAGTAGCTGCAATATGGTTGGAGAATGCTCCTCCAAAAGTCAGAAGTGTCTGTTGATTTTCTGCTTTTGCTTGAATTAAATTGTATTTTAACTTCCGAAGTTTATTACCCGAAATAAAAGGATGTATGAGGTCTTCCCGTCGAATGAAAACGGAAATAGTATTTGACAGTTTTATTTCTTGGGTACTAATTTCTTGCAAAATAAATAGAATTTGGAACAAAGATACATTAGAAAAGGATGTTATTGTATTAAAATACTGGAGTTAGATATACTTTAAAAACTTCCAAAAAGACCTGTTTCTTATATAATCTATTTGTTTTTCATTGGCGTAAGCCTCACGTTCAAAACTAATATTTCTATACCCTAAATCAAAATTTTTATATTGAATCCATTTCAAACAAAACTCAAGAAAATACCAAATAAAAAAAGGAACTATCAACATTTCCAATTGTTGCCGCAAGTGAATTCGCTCGTGATTTATAAATACATCATTAATCTTGTCTAAACGACATTTCACGAAGACAAACGGAAAAACGGTCAACCCACGATAGCCTTTTGGAATTAAATATTTGGTAACTAGTAGAAACATTCGTTATAAAGTATTTAAATTTGCCGTATGAATGAACAAAGTAATGAAAATATATTAATAGAAGGTGAAGATTTTTATTTAACACCTGAAGGTTATAGATGTTTTACCGAAAAACACCTTTTAAAAAGAGGTTATTGTTGTAAAAGTGGCTGTCGCCATTGTCCGTATGGATTTGATAAAAAAACGGGTAAAATTAAAAAGTAAGCAGTTTGCAGTTAAAAAAACTATAAACCAAAATAAAATGACTTTCAAAGAACAAATCCAACAGGGAATTCCAACTATATTGCCGCTTCCAAAACCATTTGAAGCCAACATCAATCACGCTCCAAAAAGGAAAGAAATTCTTTCGGTAGAGGAAAAAAAATTAGCACTTCGCAATGCACTTCGCTATTTTGAGTCACAACATCACGCTGAATTAATTAAGGAATTTGCCGAAGAATTAAATATATACGGTAGAATTTATATGTACCGTTTTCGACCTGACTATAAAATGTATGCTCGTCCAATTGCCGATTATCCCGGAAATTGCGAACAAGCAAAAGCCATTATGCTGATGATTCAGAACAATCTGGATTATGCTGTAGCGCAACATCCGCACGAGTTAATTACTTATGGTGGAAATGGAGCCGTTTTCCAGAACTGGGCGCAATATTTATTGACGATGCAGTATTTATCTGAAATGACAGAGGAGCAAACACTTACGATTTATTCGGGTCATCCAATGGGATTATTTCCTTCACACAAAGAAGCACCGCGAGTGGTTGTGACCAATGGAATGGTGATTCCCAACTATTCGAAACCTGATGATTGGGAAAAATTCAATGCTCTTGGTGTTTCACAATATGGCCAAATGACCGCCGGAAGTTATATGTACATTGGTCCACAAGGCATTGTTCACGGAACCACGATTACTGTTTTGAATGGTTTTAGAAAAATAAAAACCAGTCCATCGGTCGGATTA
>CALPPA020000229.1 GCA_943325355.2 Klebsiella pneumoniae
CAAATGACAAGCAAATGATTGAAATAGGAAAATACAACACACTCACCATATTACGCGATACTAAAGTAGGATTGTTTCTAGGAAACCCCGAAAAAGATCCCGAAGGAATTCACGACATCCTCTTACCCAACAAATACGTTCCTAACGAATGGGAAATAGGCGAGGAGGTTATCGTTTTTGTCTATTTAGACCACGAAGAACGTCCGGTAGCTACAACATTAGAACCTTATATTTTATTGAACGAATTTGCACTATTGCGTGTCAATTATGTCAACCAAATAGGAGCTTTTATGGATTGGGGAATGGAAAAAGACATATTGGTTCCGTTCAAAGAACAAGCACGACCTATGGAAAAAGGCAAACGCTATTTGGTGTACCTTTATATGGACGAGAAAACCAAACGTTTAGTAGCGTCTAGCAAAACCAATCAGTTTTTGAAGAACGACCATTTAACCGTTGAAAAAGGCGAAGAAGTAGATTTAATTGTTTCGCATATCACGGAACTGGGAATCAACGTCATCATCAACGAGCTGCACAAAGGCTTGATGTATAAAGACGAAGTGTATGATGATGCGATTCGAACAGGCGACAGAATGCGGGGTTACATCAAAACCATTCGTCCCGATAATAAAATTGATGTTGCACTGCAAATTCAAGGCTACCAAAGCATCGAACCGAATGCGGATAAAATCCTTGACGAATTGAGAGCCAGTCGAGGTTTCTTGCGATTAACGGACAATTCTCATCCCGAGGACATTAAAACGGTCCTGAAAATGAGCAAAAAAACCTTCAAGAAAGCCATTGGGGCTTTGTACAAAGAAAAATTAATTGAGATTAAGGAAGATGGCATTTATTTGGTGAAGGAGTAAGCTAATACTATCTTCTTATAGAAGATTAAGGCAGCAATGGGATAATCCACCCTACAGCATTTGCTACCCACAGTGCGGCCATTGGCCGTGGCTGACTTCGTCGAATTTATTATTAGGTGGGAGCGGGGCCAACCCGCAACCCACAACCACCAACCAATTACTCCCAACAATTTTATAATTTTGTAGTTCATAAAGCAATCCCCTTCTTGACACCCCACTATGAGCAATACATTTTCTAACAACAGCCAAATCGGAACGGTAGCTACTTTCTCTGAACTGGTACATACTGATTTTAAGGGAGAAAGGAATGCCCTATGTTGGTACCGAAATTTGGAAGGTGATTTCAAGGAGATAGTGGACCAACTGCAACTCAAAGAAAACATAACCGAAGTAGATCCTGAAGACCTATTGGCACTCCAACTATCCGAAAATGGGAATAAGGCAAGAGAAATCATCTTGAATGACTTACGATTATTAACCGATTTCGGAGCTTCGCCCGTTCTTAATGTATTGAAGTGTTACGAGCGAGACGATGAATTTGATTTCATCTCTACCGATGTGTATTCGTTTCATGTGGATCGTTCTCCCATTGCAATGGACACTTTTTTATGTACCTATCACGGAGCGGTCAGTGATATTATATCTAATGCGCAAGCGGAGCAAAAAATTTTGATTCCTGATACTCGAAAGAAACTGCAAGCCCTACACAACGGCCCATCGGAGGAGTTTGAAGACTTTTTGAAGGAAAATTATTTTGATTTGCATTATCAGGCACAAGCCTATGCAACTCCTATTAATTTAGGATTAGGGCATCTTTGGCGCCTGGCGGTCGATCATCCACAGCAAGAGGTGCTGCCATGCATTCACAGAGCACCCATAGAAAAGGAAGGGGAATATCGTTTGTTGTTGATTTGCTGAAAAAAGTAGTTCCAGTTTTGAGGAATTTATCCGGATTGAGAAATTTGATTTTTTTCTAGTAATGTGAAATAAACCACCCGAAAGGATTCGAGCGATAGTGGGGATTTTTAAAGCCAGAGCAATGTGGATAAATTCAAAAAAAAGGTATGCTTTAAAAATTGTATCGAGAACCCGACAAAGCAAAAGCTTCTCGATACTCCCGAAAGCTTTAGGGATGCAATAGTTCAGTTGTCGCAGTACTATTCAAAATTACTCGAATAGACGCATTGAAGTTTATGCAGTATAACTGCCTCGAATTTATACAGTAAAATCAAAAAAAATGGAATAACAAAAGGAATTAAAACCTCGCCGTAAACTGAACGCCCCAAATAGAGCTTCCTGTAAATTGATTCACGCCCACAGGAGCAAGATTCATTTGGGTTTTTACTTTTTCTTTATACCCAAAACCGTCTAAGATAGTGTTGAACGGATCTATTAGAAACAAGGTAGTATATCCTAAAAACTTAGATTTCAATACTTTTCTGTCGTTTCGTAAGATGCTTTTTTTAGCGTAGAAAAAGCCTTCGCCAACAGCAGCACCAAAAACTGGCGTAATAACAAGATCTTGTATCGAAGGCACTTCGGCAAAAGCTTCGATGCCATATTCCCAAAAGAAAGTGGACATTATCGCGGAATAGCCAAAGGATTCTAGAACCGTAAATCCACTACTTCGGGCGGTCATATAATAAATGCCACCACTATAAGGATGTGTAATCCAGTTCAATACCCAATTGTCTTTATCCCAAACCGGTCCAGCTTTTACATTTTCTTTCCATTTCCATAAAATGCCTTTTTCTTTAATCTCTTCCTTATCCCAATTCGTCACACTTTCGGGCATTGCCCACAAAACGCCAAAAGCAATAACGGTAGTACCAAGAAACATGGCACTATCATAGCCCAATCTTCTCCAATCGCGATAGGGTGGCGGATAAACCAGGGAATCCATTTTTTGATCTGGGGCAAGAGTATCTAGTGCTGTACTCAAGCTGTCTTTGAGAACTACTATGGTTTCGGCTGGAATTACAGCTGTGGTATCATTGAGTATCGGGGTATTTTCTATTGCTGAAATACCGCTAGCCAACTCTTGAGCAAAAGTAGAAGTGCTTAAAACAAAGAATACCGAAATAAGAAAAAAGGTCTTTTTAGCAATCATAGATAGAAAAAATTAAAATCAACTACACGTATAAACGAGTTAAATAGGTGTATTAATTTTGTAATGTCATCCTACTTAAAAAAGTAGAAATAGTCAGTTTTATATTTGTTTTATTTACAACGGTTGCAAATATAGATAAAAAATATTTTTTATAGAATTTATAATAACGCCCAATTTTTTAATTTCAAAATCAGTAGAAAAATCTAAAAAATGCGCTAATTTTACCCTTGCAAATTAAAACAAATACAATGGATTGGATAACCGTCAAAGAATACGAAGATATCACCTATAAGAAATGCAATGGTGTGGCGCGAATAGCATTTAATAGACCTAATGTTCGCAATGCTTTTCGCCCCAAGACTACATCGGAATTGTATCAAGCTTTTTATGATGCTCAAGAAGACACTTCTATAGGCGTGGTTTTACTTTCAGCAGAAGGACCTTCTAGTAAAGACGGAATTTATTCTTTCTGTTCTGGTGGTGATCAAAACGCTCGTGGTCATCAAGGTTATGTGGGAGAAGATGGTCAACATCGCTTAAATATTCTTGAAGTACAGCGATTAATTCGGTTTATGCCAAAGGTGGTTATAGCTGTGGTTCCTGGATGGGCTGTTGGCGGAGGACATAGTCTACATGTAGTTTGCGACTTGACATTGGCAAGCAAAGAGCACGCCATCTTTAAACAAACGGATGCCGATGTGACCAGTTTTGACGGTGGTTATGGTTCTGCTTATTTGGCTAAAATGGTGGGACAGAAAAAAGCACGTGAGATTTTCTTTCTCGGTCGAAATTATTCTGCTCAAGAAGCGCTGGATATGGGAATGGTCAATGCTGTAATTCCACACGCAGAACTCGAAGTTACAGCCTTTGAATGGGCGCAAGAAATATTACAAAAATCCCCAACCTCCATCAAAATGCTGAAATTCGCAATGACTTTAACCGATGACGGAATGGTGGGC
>CALPPA020000230.1 GCA_943325355.2 Klebsiella pneumoniae
ACTCAAATATTAGCGATTTCGAATATAACTGGATTAAATGGTTATCTCTATAGGTGTATTCTAAATTCTGGTAGTTGTTTTACATTGACAAGTAATGTGGTTTCAATTGTTAGCTTACCTATTATAATAACACAGCCTATAAGCCCGTTAGTAGAATGTGAAGGAAATATTGTTAGTTTCAATGTTGTTGCGTCAGGAACAGGACTAACTTATACTTGGCAACGCAAATTACCATCGGATGCTAGTTTTATAAGCGTTGTCGCTGGGGGCAACATTAGCTTTCCTACTCCTGACAGAATTCGAATTGAGAATGTAGGAAGCGCACAATCGCTGAGCGGGACACAATATCAAGTCATTGTTTCCAATAGCACCACAGGTTGTAGTGTAACCTCAACTGCAGCGACGCTGCTCGTTAATGAGGTAACGGGAATTTCACCGTCTACAACTAATGTGACCAGGTGTTATGGAACCAATTATTCTTATACAGTTTCAACCTCGTCTCCACTTCCAGGTTCTGTTTTTTCTTATCAATGGAAGAGCTCGGTTGCTTCTGGACCGTGGACAAATGTAGTTGATGATGGAACTCATTTTTCAGGAGCTCAAACTGCTACTTTGAATATTTTAAACGGAACTCCGGCTGAGTCAGCAGAATATAAAGTGTTAGTCATTTTTACTTCTTCGGGGGCTAACTGTAATGTAACTACAGAATTAACCAGACGGATTACATTCCTTCCAGAAGTAATACCACCTGTCGCTACAATCATTCAACCCGATTGTATGACGTCAACTGGAAGTGTGACTTTAAGTGGTTTGCCGATTGGGGGAACAGTAAATCCAGGAGCTATTACTTACTCTGGAACAACTTGTACGATAACTGGATTAGCCGTTGGAACATACACTTATACAGTCACTTTAGGAACTTGTACTTCAGCTCCTTCTGCAAATGTTGTAATACAAGCAGCAACGACTGCCACTTGGAACGGTGCAGCATGGACCAATGGACCGCCAACTATTGATCAAGCACTCGTTTTTACAGGAAACTACAATTCAATAGGAGATTTGACAGCTTGTTCTTGTACCGTGACTGGTGGCGCTGTTGTCTTTAAACCTAACCATACTCTAAAAATTTCCAATTGGGTTCACGTCAATGGAGGTTCATTAACTTTCAAAGACAGTGCAAGCTTAGTACAAGTAAACGATGTTTCGAATACCAATTCGGGTGCTATTTTTTACGAACGAGAAACCACAGAAGTTAGTAATATGGATTATACGTATTGGTCTTCTCCTGTAGCAGGTTTTACCCTTGGTGGAGTATCTCCATTAACTCTTGGAGACAAATTCTATTCTTTTGATTCTGGTATAGATGATTGGAAACAAGAATGGGCGTCAACACCAATGTTGACGGGAATTGGATACATTATTCGTGGACCTCAGACGCATAAAGCTCCTGCTGTTCCAAGTAAAGCCTTGGCGAATTTTAATGGAGTGCCAAATAATGGACCATATACTATTACCGGAATAATTGCAGATAGGTCTTATCTTTTAGGAAACCCCTATCCATCGGCATTAGATGCTGATACTTTCCTCGCTGCCAATCAAAACGTTCTGGACGGAACTTTGTATTTCTGGACTCACAATACACCGATTGCCGTTGGAACACCGGATCCAGGAACAGGATTATGGGCCTATTCCGGATATGACTATGCTTCCTATAACGGTTTGGGTGGTGTAGCCACTAAAAAGGCGACAAGTGGAGTTTTTGGTATTAATAATGACAATATTCCATCAGGTAAAATTACCTCAGGTCAAGGATTCTTTGGCAGTAGTAAACTGTCACCAATTGGTTCTACTATTCTTTACAACAATACTATGCGCGTTGGTGTAGGATCAATTACTGGAGACAACTCCCAATTTTTCAAAACTAAAAAACCAAAACCTATAAATGCTATCAAAAAACACCGCATTTGGTTGGATTTAATAAATGCACAAGGTGCTTTCAAGCAAACTCTTGTGGGTTATATTACTGATGCGACTAATGGTTATGAAGGACGATTTGATGGCGAAAGTTATGATGGAAATGATTTCCTTGATTTTTACAGCATCCTTCAAGATAAGAATTTAGTCATTCAAGGACGTGCTTTGCCTTTCGACGAAAATGACGAAATCCCTCTTGGATACCGAGTAGCTGAAGAAGGAACATTCTCAGTAGTCATTGACCAAACCGATGGCGTACTATCGAATCAAGCGGTATTCATCGAAGACAAGTTGACCAATACCGTATTTAATTTGAAAAACGGAAAATATACCTTCACCACAGCAGCAGGAACATTCGACGATCGTTTTGTTTTGCGATATACTGACAAAACATTAGGTGTAGATGAATTGGAGGCCAACGATGGTATAGTCGCTCTATACTCCACTAATTATAAAACATTAATTATACGCAATACGGTGAAAGATGCAACAGTAAATTCTGTGACGCTGTTCAGTTTATCAGGCCAAAAAATTGCCTATTGGGATGTGAAAGGACGAGAACAAAGCAGTATCCAAATTCCAATAAAGAACTTGCCAGCAGAAATTTACATTGTAAAAATTAGGACAACTCAAGGTAATTTCAGCAAGAAAATCATCATTAAATAAAAAACAGACTCCTTCGGGAATTTCCGAAGGGGTTTTGTTCAAAGCATTGATTAAGAATAAACCATAACCCGTTGGGTGAAATTAGTTTTTGATGTTGATTTTTCGTCAGTTCGAGTGATTTTCTCACGAAGCTTCGGGAAGAAAATCATATCGAGAACAAGAAAAATATCATTAAAAACGATTCTCGATACATTTTTTGTTCCGTTTTACTCCACAAAAAACGCTCGAATTGACGTTTTTAATAATTACACCCAACGGGTTAAACCATACTATAACTTTGTCATTTTGATCAGAGGAAGGCAAAAGTCTCAATGTTTATTGGGACTTTTTTGTGTTTGTTTAATTCTTTTTTGTGCATTAAAAAATCAAGATTTTTTATCTGAATCGAAATTAGGATAGTGGTTCCTTTTTATCGATTTTTAAGAGCACTTTTTATTTCGAAAATAGTTATTCGTTTTGATTAAAACAGATTCTAAAAATTGTAAACCAAAAACAGTAAATACCTCATTTTATCGGATTATAAGCTACTAATTGTTGTTTTTTTTACTGCCAATACAGCAAAAATAAAAGATTTTATATTTTTTTTAACAGTATTTATATTTGATAAATTGTGTTTTATTGAAGGAAAACGTTATTGTATCGAGTAAATTAGTGCTTCAACGAATTTTTTTTGGTATGTGTTTGATGAAAATTATTTTTGCATTTCGAAATTAATTTAACCTTACCTAATTCAATATTTTAAATTAAAATTAAGATAGGCCCCCCCACTCTATCAAAATTAGCTATCTACTATGAATAATTCTTACTTAAGTTCAAATAAAAATACTCTATTATCACTAAAACCATCAGGAGCAATTCGTTTGTTTTTGATGGTTTTATTTGTTGGTTTGCGGATAAGATGCTGCTTTTAATCGGATTTTTATATTAAATTTTTGTAAGTATTTATGTATTTATTCAGCAAAAAAAAGCACTTTATCTGCTTTTTTTGCATTTTATCGATTATTTTTCTTGGTGTTTCCAAAAAAATGCGATAGTTTTGGTTTTTGAAATTAATTTATAATTATAAGTACATAACCTACATTATCTTTTTTGAAACGAAAATGATTAAATACAACACTAGATTAGATTTTTATTTAGCCCTCAAATTAAGTTATTATGAAAACAACGATTACCCTAAATCAAATTTTTCGAAATTTCTCCAGTCTGCAGCGATCGTGTGGCTCGGCGGTATTTTTAATGCTTTTCCTATTGAGCGCGAGTAGCTCTTGGGGGCAGATTGCGCAAAGAGGAACGG
>CALPPA020000231.1 GCA_943325355.2 Klebsiella pneumoniae
ATTTTAGATTTTTGAAGTTTTTTAACCTAACTATTCAAACTTTCCATCAACATAAAACCAAATGTCATTTTCTTTAACAAAAGTAGAAAACTCGTGATGAATTTGGTTTTGTTTGTTTTCATCCAAAAAATAAGCTTTAAATTCAACTGTATTTTCTGTTGCAGAAATGATCTCTAGTTTTTGCCATTCGTTGGCTGTAGCCCAATTCAAGATTTCGGCTTTAGAATAGTATTTTCTTTGAGAACTATGTGTCGTTTCCCATAAATAATCCCCTTGATGTGAGGCATACGCAGAATATCTAGACTTCATTAATGCCAAAGCTGTTGGCGCTTTTTGAGTTCCATTGATATAGTTTTGACAACAATCTTGAAAAATAATTGCCGAACCACAAAAACAAGGAGCTAAATTACTCACCTTCAGGATTGATTTTTTTAAACAATTGATTCAATAAAACTTGGTATTTGCTAATCTCGATTAAGTCTTCATCCTCATCAGTATGATCTAAGAAATCATCCAATTTTTCACTGATTTCCAATAATTTATTGTTGGCCGATTTGTTATCCTTAATGGCAATTAAATCAATAATTTCCTGCACTCCGTTTTTTAATTCTTCGAATTGACTCTTTTCCATAATTAGTTATTTTCTTCTGCTTTATCTTCATTGAATTTTCTCACGATTAACTTCAACTTTTCTTTACGTAAGACTTTGGCAGCCTTAACTTTATCTTGCTCTTTATGTAGTTTATCATTGTGCTTTTTGATATTTCTTTCGTTGTTCCTTCCCATTATAGTTCCCTTTTTATTTCGTCTAATGTCTTATTCGTATAAATAAGCTGTTTAATTATTAGCTTTCTCAATGCATCAATATCATTATAATCAAAATATTTTGCCCAAGAAGTCAGCGCCAATAAATTCCTAATTTGTTTTATTTTTTTTGTAGTTTCAAAACTAGTTCGGAGAATGGCATTCTTGTCGTATTTGGGATTATTTTTATGTTGATAATTTACAGTATTTGCAATGTAATTTGCTTCTAAATAATACAATTTGTCTTCCGAATTATCCGGATAAAAAGAATCCCAAGAAGCAAAACCTAGTTTGAATTTGGATACCGTTTCAGGATTCAAAGGTTCTAACCTCCATTTGCTGTTAGCTAAACGCCCCCAATGGTTTGATAAACGATACATTCCTTCTTTGGAATAATAATATTTACTTCCCGATTTGCTGTCGTATTGTAACTGCCTATTTTCAATCCTTTCAATACCCACTTCTTGGAAAACACAAAATGTATTTTTGAAAGAATTAGGACTCGGTCGAAAGATTTTTTCCATAGTGCAAAGATAATCAGAATCTCAAGAAATTCGCCAGCAAATAATATTTGATTAACTTTGCAAACAAGAATATATATTTAAAACCAGATTATGACCAAGTCTTCACAAGAAAAAATGCTCCAAAAAGGAGTTTATACCGGAATAATGGAACAAGACGAAAATAACAATTTTTTTTGTGGAGAATATTTATTGGATTATAAAATGGCGATGGCCAATCATCAACTTGGCGATTGGATTACTATAAAATCTGTCATTGAAAATCCAAGTGATATCAACTACAACAAGTATCCAAAAAAGTCTAAAAACTTTGACAAAGCAAATAATAAGCCGCAACAATAGTCTTTTCCCAGTCTTTTAAACCCGTTTAAAAATCAAAATTCAACTCTGTTTTTTGATTTTTTTTTTGGCATAAACTGAAAAGTTAAAAAAAAGTGTACCTTTGCAAAAAATAGTCGATTTTGAAACTAAATATCATTAGTTTCTTATTAAAAGACAAGTAGTTACCTTATTTATGAAAAAAATAGTTGAATACCGAAAGCTACTAAACGTAGACAAAACTGTAGAATTAAAAGATTTAAAAACAATTTATCGTAATGCGATGAAAGATGCACATCCTGATAAATTTCAAGGCGATGATGCAGGTTTGAAAGAAGCGGAAGAAAACAGTAAAAAAATTATTGAAGCCTACCATTTTCTAGTAAGTATCAATCCTGAAACTACAAAAGCAAACTTACCGGAGTACACAGAAACAATTACTAGTTCAACGATATCAGATTACAAATTTGTTGAAGGAAGATTAATCATCAATTTCTCAAACGGTAGCGTTTATGAATACATTAGCGTTCCTAAAGCTACTTACGTTAAAATGGTCAATGCTGATTCGCCAACAAGATTTGCAAAAAGACACATCCTTAATTCTTTTACTTGGAGAAAAACAATCAACCAAGACTAGATTTTTTTTGATTGAATATAAAAACACTCCTTTCAGGGGTGTTTTTTTGTTTTATGTCGATAAAATATTACTAAAATTGTATGGAGATTTTATTTTAAGTATGTTAGCAGACTATTTATTTACCAAAAAAATAATTTTTATGAATAATCCTTGCGACATTTTCAAATCACAATTTAAAAAGGCAAAAGAGACTCTTGATATTTTGCTGATTCAGAAAGCCGAAATAAACCTCAAATTGGAATCTGACTTTTCGTGTCCTTCACTGCATAAAGATTTAAGAACAATAAATATGGACATCAGGATTACCGAAAATGAAATAGAACATGCTGAATCTTGTATTCAAGAATGCGAATTAAAATACAACTCTTCTCCAAGTTAAAAAAAATCCTCACTCATACATCTCTAATTCAGAGTGATACTGTCTCCATTTAATTTAGCGATAATTTTTTAACTGAACCTTTCAAAGGCTTTTATTATTAAGCAATCGTTTATTCTAACCATCCAAAAAATAAATTTTAAAAATATAACAAAATTTTAAGCCTCAAAAGTATTGATGTTTTATAAATTTAGATATTTTTGCAATCTCAAAACATTTAACAAATTTATAATGAAAAAAATATTTTTATTACTTACGGCTACTGTATTTTTAATTTCTTGTAGCAAAGACAAATACACTATTTCAGGTACTGCAAAAGGAGTTGAAAATGGTAAAACCATAATTATGGAAACACAAGACGCTATGGGTGGCTTGCTTGCTGTTGATACTGTAAAAGTAGAGAATGGTAAATTTGAAATAAAAGGAAAAACTTTAGAGCCTTCTTTTCATATGTTGCAAGTTGAAGGATTACAAGGAAAAATTCCTTTTATCTTAGAAAATGGTGACATTACTATAGAAATTAACAAAGACAGCATCAATAAGTCTAAAATTTCTGGAACATACAATAACGATGAATTTGTTAAATTTAACGAGGAACTTGAAAAAATTCAAAAGAGTTTAGTTGATTTTCAAACAAAAAATACTCCGTTGATGAATACTGCACAACAAACCAAAGACACTGTTGTAATCAATAGATTAATGAGAGAATTTGGTGAAATTCAAAAAAATGTTGGAGAAACTACAAAAACTAAGTATACAACCTACGCAGAAACTCATCCTAAATCATTTATAAGTGCCTTAATTATTCAAGGAATGATGAATGACCCAGCTGTTGATTCTAAAAAAGTAGAAAAATTATTTGCTAGTCTTGACGCTTCATTAAAAAGTTCAAAACCTGGAAAAGCTATAGAATTAAAAATTAAAGAATCTAAGATGCCTTCAGTTGGCACCACTCCACCAGCAGGTGCGGCACCAGCTCCTGGTAACGCGAACTGAAGTTCAGATTTTTCAGCACCAAACCCTGAAGGAAAAATAATTTCCTTAAAGGAAAGTCTAGGAAAAGTAACAATTGTTGATTTTTGGGCTTCATGGTGTGGTCCTTGTAGAGCCGAAAACCCAAACGTAGTTGCTATTTACAATGAGTTTCATTCGAAAGGGTTAAATATTGTAGGCGTATCTTTAGATAAGGACCGTAAAAAATGGAAAGAAGCTATTGCAAAAGATAAGTTGTCTTGGACTCAAGTTTCACATTTAAAATATTTGTAAGAACCCATTGC
>CALPPA020000232.1 GCA_943325355.2 Klebsiella pneumoniae
GTTTAATGTTCCATTCATAGCTAACTTTGTATTATAAAATTTTAATACAATGAAAAAAGTAGTTTTAGTAATGCTGGGGTTGGCATTATTTAGTTGCAAAAAAGAAGCTAAAGAAGATTTCTTCGTAAAACCCGTTTCCGAGAAATCAGAACTTCAAAAGAAAGCCGATAATTTTTTTAAATCCATTTCAACTGTTGAAACCGCCACGATTCCACAGAATAAAATTGATTTGGGAAAAAAATTGTATTTTGACAAAGTCTTGTCAAAAAACGGAACTATCAGTTGTAATTCGTGTCACAACTTGGCCACTTTTGGGGTGGATAACAAATCGTTTTCTACTGGCGACACAAAAGAATTAGGAGGAAGAAATTCTCCATCGTCAATTTATGCGTTTTTACACGGAATGCAATTTTGGGATGGTCGCGCCAAGGATGTTGAAGAACAAGCTGGAGGTCCACTTTTGAATCCAGTAGAACATGGAATTCCAAACGAAGCATTTCTAGAAAAAAAATTAAGAGCCATTCCTGAATATCAAGCGGCTTTTAAAAGCGTTTTTCCAAATGATAAAGAACCTATAACGTTTGCCAATTTGACCAATGCTATAGGAGCATTTGAACGTCAATTAGCGCCAGAATGTAAATTTGACAACTATTTAGACGGCAATGACCAAGCGCTAAACGATCAAGAGAAAAAAGGCTTAACCGCTTTTATCGACAACGGTTGTACCACTTGTCATAGTGGTGTTGCAGTAGGCGGTCAATTGATTCAGAAATTCGGATTGTATGGCGATTATTCAAAATTTACACACAGCAAAAAATTAGATATGGGCGTTTATGACCGAACAAAAAAACAAGGAGACCAATTAATGTTTAAAACTCCAAGTTTAAGAAATGTCGAAAAAACCTATCCTTATTTCCACGATGGTTCTGTTGCTTCACTTAAAGAATCCATTATAATAATGGGAAAATTGCAGGTGAATAAAGACATATCCAATGCAGATGCAAATGATATTGAGGCTTTTTTGAAAACACTAACAGCCGATGTGGATGCTAAATATAAAGGATAAATAATTTCTGATTTTCATTGAACCCAATTCATAAAGGTCTGACATTTGTTTGTTAGGCCTTTTTTAGGAGTAGCAAATTGAAAAACTTTTGTGATAACTTTGAGACTTACAAACTTTGCAACTCTAAAACTTATAAACTATCTTTGCCGCTTAATTCGAAATAGATCAGATGAATAAATTATTGATTGTTGGAACCGTTGCTTTCGACGCTATTGAAACACCTTTTGGCAAAACAGACAAAATTTTAGGAGGAGCAGGAACTTATATAGGACTTTCGGCTTCTAATTTTAACCTTCAATCTGCAATTGTTTCTGTTGTTGGCGATGATTTCCTACAGAAATATTTAGATTTATTAACCTCAAAAAATATTGATATTTCGGGTCTTGAAGTGGTTAAAGGTGGAAAAACTTTTTTTTGGAGTGGTTTGTACCACAATGATTTGAACTCCAGAGACACTTTGGCTACCGAACTAAATGTTTTGGCAGATTTTCAGCCAAAAGTTCCACAAAAGTTCAAAACCGCCGATATTGTGATGCTTGGAAACTTGCATCCATTAGTGCAAAGCAGCGTTTTAGACCAAATGGATGTCAAACCAAAATTAGTAGTTCTAGACACTATGAATTATTGGATGGATTGTGCGTTGCCGGAATTATTGGACGTTATCAAACGTGTAGATGTGATTACCATAAACGATGAAGAGGCTAGACAACTTTCGGGAGAATATTCATTGGTAAAAGCGGCAGTAAAAATACACGCAATGGGACCAGAATATGTGGTTATCAAAAAAGGAGAACACGGTGCCTTGTTATTTCATAACCATCAAATTTTCTTTGCACCAGCATTACCATTAGAAGAAGTTTTTGACCCAACAGGAGCTGGAGATACATTTGCAGGAGGATTTGCTGGATATTTAACTCAAAGCGAAAACATATCGTTCGAAAATATGAAAAACGCCATAATTTATGGATCTAATTTAGCTTCCTTTTGTGTTGAAAGATTTGGTACTGAAAGAATGGTAAACCTAGAGAAGGATGAAGTGATTGCGAGATTACAACAATTCAAATCTCTAACACAATTTGATATAGAATTATAATGCATCATAATACTGAAGCCTCGGAAACGGGGCTTTTTTAATAAAACGATTACAACAACAACAACTACAAAAACACAATGAGCGACGCAATTAAACACGAATGTGGCATTGCCCTTTTACGATTGAAAAAACCGTTAGAATTCTACAAAGAAAAATACGGTTCAGCTTTCTATGGGATAAAAAAAATGTATCTTTTGATGGAAAAACAACACAATCGTGGGCAAGACGGAGCGGGTTTTGCAAGTATAAAATTAGATGTGGAACCTGGGGAACGATATATTAGCCGAGTTAGGTCTAATGATGCACAACCTATTCAACATGTGTTTGCTCAAATTAATGAAAGAATAAATGAAGAAATGGCATCGCATCCAGAATATGCCGATGACGTTTATCTTCAAAAAAAGAATATACCTTATTTAGGCGAATTGTTTTTAGGACATGTTCGTTATGGGACTTTTGGGAAAAACAGTATCGAAAGTGTTCACCCTTTCTTGAGACAAAGTAATTGGATGCACCGAAACCTTATTTTGGCCGGAAATTTCAATATGACCAATGTAAAAGAACTTTTCGAAAATTTAGTAGAACTAGGACAGCATCCAAAAGAAATGGCGGATACCGTTACTGTAATGGAAAAAATAGGTCATTTTCTAGACAAAGAAGTGATGCAATTGTACCAAGACTGCAAAGCAATGGGTTTGTCTAAACGAGAAGCTTCGCCCGTAATTGCCGAAAGATTAGATATTGCAAAAATATTAACAAGATCATCCAAAAATTTGGATGGAGGTTATGCTATGGCAGGACTTTTGGGACACGGAGACGCTTTTGTTTTTAGAGATCCAGCAGGAATCCGACCAGCTTATTTTTATGAAGACGACGAAATTTTGGTAGTAGCCTCAGAACGCCCGGTTATACAAACAGTATTTAATGTTCCATTTGAGAAAGTGCAAGAAATAGAACCTGGTAGTGCTCTAATTATAAAGAAAAACGGAGTCGTTACAATGCAAGAAATCCTTGTGCCAACCTTTAAAAAGGCCTGTTCTTTCGAAAGAATTTACTTTTCTAGAGGAAGTGATGCCGAGATTTACCAAGAAAGGAAAAACTTGGGGAAATTAATTCTTCCCGCTGTTCTTGAAGCTATTGGTGAAGACACAGACAACACGGTTTTCTCTTATATTCCAAATACTGCTGAAACTTCTTTCTACGGAATGGTCGAAGCAGCTCAGGATTTTTTGAATCAAAGAAAAAATAATTACATTCTTGAGAACCGAAAAAAGCTAACAAGAGAAAAACTCGAAGAAATACTTTCCGTTAAAATCAGAACCGAGAAAGTCGCTATCAAAGATGCAAAACTGCGCACTTTTATCACTGAGGACAGTAGTCGCGATGATTTAGTTGCTCACGTCTATGATGTGACATACGGAGTTATAAAACCAACAGACAATCTGGTAATTATAGATGATAGTATTGTTCGAGGAACAACGCTCAAAATGAGTATCATCAAAATGATGGATCGTTTGAAACCTAAAAGTATTGTTGTAGTTTCATCGGCTCCCCAAATTCGGTATCCAGATTGTTATGGAATTGATATGGCAAAACTTGAAGGATTGGTTGCATTTCGGGCAGCATTAGAGCTTCTAAAAGAGAGAAACTTGTATCATATTGTAGATGAAGTTTATGCTAAATGCAAAGAGCAGGAAAATTTAAAAGATTACGAAGTTGTTAATTTTGTAACAGAAATTTATGCGCCGTTTCAACCACAAGAAGTTTCTAATA
>CALPPA020000233.1 GCA_943325355.2 Klebsiella pneumoniae
CCACTAGAAGGTGACTTAGCGCATAAAGACAGTATGGGAAATGCCGAAACCATCAAAACTGGTGATGTTCAGGTGATGAGTGCGGGAACAGGAATTAGACATAGTGAATTCAATCCTAATGCAGACCAACAAACTAAATTGTTTCAGATTTGGTTGTTTCCAAGAGTTCGAAATGTGGAACCACGGTACCAACAAATTACTTTAGATATAACCGAACAAAAAAATTATTTTGCGCAAATTCTTTCACCAAATCCTGATGATGAAGGAGTTTGGATCCATCAAGATGCCTGGTTTCATTTAGCTGATTTTGATAAAGGGTTTTCTAAAACATACCAAATTAAAAAAGCTGGAAATGGTATGTATGTTTTCGTAATATCAGGAACTATTACTGTTGATGGACAAGAAATAGAAACTCGTGATGGATTAGGAATAACCTTTTTTGAAGCTTTAGAAATTAAAGCTTCAACGGATGCAAAATTTTTATTAATGGAAATTCCTATGGAATAAATAACTTAAAAAATGAAAAAAATAATCGCCTTTGGAGCTTCGTCAAGTAAAAATTCCATCAACAAACAATTGGCAATATATGCGGCACATTTGTTTCAAAATGCAACGGTAGAAATATTGGATTTAAACAATTATGAAATGCCTATTTTTTCGGTTGATAGAGAAAAAGAAAATGGCATTCCGGCATTGGCAGAAGAATTTTATAAGAAAATTGGTAGCTCTGATTTAATTGTGCTTTCTTTGGCGGAACACAATGGTGCCTATTCGTCGGCTTTTAAAAACATTTTAGATTGGGCATCGAGAATTAATGCTAAAACGTTTCAACAAAAACCAATGCTATTATTAGCTACTTCACCAGGACCACGAGGAGGAAGTACGGTTTTAGAAATAGGTAAAAATAGGTTTCCGTTTCAAGGTGCCGATTTAAAAGGAAGTTTTTCGTTACCTAATTTTAATGAAAACTTTGACTTAGAAACAGGAATTACAAATCCAGAATTGAAAAGTGAATTGCTGAAAATAGTGAATTCAATTTAAAGAAATGTCCCATCCAAATAATGCAGATGGGACATTTTTTTTACTTTATTTTTAAATTCAGATTGTCAAAACTAGTGACGTCAATTACTTGCTCGTTATCGATATCAAAAGAAACTTTTACACTATCGCCAACAATAGTAACTGGGATTTCGCTAGAAACTTGTGATGAACCTACAAAAATATTTGGGTAATCATTGATGGTAAAATAGTAGAAACTATTTCCGTTTTTGACATCACTTTGTATCCTTATAATTACTGATGAGATTGACTTTTTAGAGGCAACATTTGATGGATTAATTTTGTTTCCAGCCATATTGTACAAGCTTTTAAAAGAAGTCAAAGTTTCGCGCATCGAATTTCCAACTCCTACAATGGTATAATCGTTTATCGCTACCATTGCATACATTTTTACCAAACCGCCGGCATCTTTTAAAGTCATTACATACGTTGGAATTCCATTGATATTATAAGGAATTGGTAACGATGCTTTATATCCTTTTTCTTGAACTTTCCCTTCTGCTGAACTTTGAGCTGCAAATTCAGTTGCGCCACTTTGTTTATAAAAGGTAGTTTCTTTTGTTCGTGTATCAACCAATACAAAACCAACAGCACTTTCATCACTTCCTACCGAAGTTAATCCTGTGTACCAATATGATTTATTATTTTGTCCGTATACTAAAGTCAAGCCTTCGGTGATTTGCAATTTATCAGTATTTGAAAAATTCCAATACCCGTTGACCAATTCTCCCCAATCGTTAAGTTGATCTTCTATAAATTCTGCTGGCTGAATTCTATCGACCCAACTTGGCGCGTTTTTAATACTATAGTTTTGAATAGTGCCAGTTTGAGCATCAACAACAACAACTCCGGTAGTGTTTTTTCCCGAAAATCCAATTTCTTTAGTAAAGCTGGTAATGACCCAAAAGGGATTTCCTTTTTCATCAATCTCAAAAGTAAAATCTGCTAGACCATCGGATGCAAATCCATTAAAATAAATATGTCTGTGAATATTGCTTTGAAAATAAGCCTTCGGTTGATACTTTATTTTCAATAGTTTTCCCTCTATTTCTTGTACTAACTTGACATCACGTTCGTTTGTTGCTGAAACCATTACATAACCGGGGGTTCCTTCTTTATTATTGAGCCATTTAAAAAATCCTGAATGCAATAAAGGTGCAATCCAATACAGTTCATTATTAACTTTTTGGATAGAAAATCTACCTAACTCTACTTGACTTCCTAAAGCAGCTTGTGAGCCAATGATTTTTTCTCCAAGTAAATAGGCTAATTCTTGATCTACAACTCGAATTTTATCCAATGAAATTGGAGCAATATGTTTTGATAATTTTTGCCCATTTTCAACCTTTCCAATCATTTTTTGATAACTAGAGGTGTGAAAAATTGTTGCAGTCGTAATTAATGGAACAATTGTCAAATAAGCCAAAATCAAACCCATAAAAATAAGTATGATTTTACTAGGCATTGATGCCATTTTAAATTTCTTCCCTGAATTGTCAACAGAAATTCCTAGAGAAAATATAAAAAAAACAAACAACAACACTAACGCTATCATTCCAATGGCGTAAAATCCATATTGAAGTACCGGCAGCATTAAATAAATCAACAAGAACCCAATAATTAAAAGGAATAGAACAAGTACTACTTTTTTCATAATCTATATTTTTTACCTATTTGTCGCTCAGTTGTTTAAAAGTTACAATTATTCTTAATTTTTGAACTACTATTGATTGTATGTTTTAAATTAGTAATTTTGTTTGAGTTTACCAATTATAACCATTTAAATTACGAAGATGAAAGCATATATATTCCCAGGACAAGGAGCGCAATTTACCGGAATGGGTAAAGATTTATACGAGAATTCAGCTTTAGCAGCAGCTTTATTTGAGAAAGCCAATGAAATTCTAGGTTTCCGAATTACAGATATTATGTTCGAAGGAACGACCGAAGAATTGAAAGAAACTAAAGTAACGCAACCTGCGATTTTCTTGCATTCAGTTATTTTAGCCAAAACTCTAAAAGATTTCAAACCAGAAATGGTAGCGGGACATTCTTTAGGCGAATTTTCGGCATTAGCTGCTAATGGGGTTTTGTCATTTGAAGACGGATTGCGATTGGTTTCACAACGCGCTTTGGCTATGCAAAAAGCATGCGAAATCAAACCTTCTACAATGGCGGCCGTTTTAGGATTGGCAGACAATATCGTAGAAGAAGTTTGTGCTTCAATCGATGGAATCGTTGTTGCTGCAAATTATAACTGTCCCGGACAATTAGTGATTTCGGGGGAATTTAAAGCAGTGGAATTAGCTTGTGAAAAAATGAAAGAAGCTGGAGCAAAACGTGCCTTGATATTACCCGTTGGTGGTGGTTTTCACTCCCCAATGATGGAACCAGCGAGAGAGGAATTGGCCGCAGCCATTGAAGCGACAACTTTCTCCACTCCTATTTGTCCGGTATATCAAAACGTGACGGCAAAGGCCGTTTCTGATCCTGCCGAAATCAAGAAAAATTTGATTATCCAATTGACGGCTCCTGTAAAATGGACACAATCCGTACAACAAATGATTGCCGATGGCGTTACTTTGTTTACTGAAGTAGGTCCTGGAAAAGTATTGGCGGGATTAATTGGAAAAATTGACAGAGAAGCGGTGACGGCGAACGCTTAAAATAGAATTCAGTCATTGAGACTTTAAGCAATAAAAAAATCCCAAATTATCATCAAGGTAATTTGGGATTTTATATTTTTAATGGAATACAGATTGCTAACTCCTAATCTTCTTCTCCCATTTCCATGCACTTTCCATAGCTTCATCTAATGTAGATGCTGCTTTCCAGCCCAGAATATTGTTCGCCTTATCCGTATTGGCATAA
>CALPPA020000234.1 GCA_943325355.2 Klebsiella pneumoniae
AGGAAACCTAGCTTACTCAAGATTCAAACTCAAAGAATCTAAAGGGCTACCAGAGCTTTTTTATGAATCCCTAAAATTAAGGGATAGTTTGAAACTCACTGCAGGAATTATCATAAGTCAAATCCATCTATCAGAATATTTTGCGTCTAAAAAGGATACTATAAAAGCATTGCAATATTCTAATGAAGCACTTTTGACCGCTAGAAATTCTAAAAACAATCGAAATCTTTTATTACCCTTGAAGCAATTGGCAGTAATAGAACCCCAAAACGCAGCCGCCTACAACAAAGAATACATTCACATTAACGACAGTTTGCAAAAAGCAGATCGAAATATCGCAGAAAAATTCTCCCGTATAGAGTATGAAACGGATGAAATCAAACAAGAAAATACAGATTTAACGACGCAAAATAGGAACTTGGTTTACATCTTTGGGTCTGTTTTAATATTGGGGATGTTTTTGTATATTATCAAGGCGCAAAAAGCCAAAAACAGAGAGCTTTTATATAAACAAGAGCAGCAAAAAGTCAATGAGGAAATCTATAATTTAATGATTTCTCAACAAAGCAATGTGGAGACCATCAGGGTAATGGAGAAAAAACGAGTGGCTCAAGAATTACATGATGGTGTGTTGGGGAGAATGTTTGGAGTGCGAATGAATCTGGATAGCTTAAATAAATTGCATGACGAAACCGCTTCTCACCAAAGAATTAGCTATTTAAAAGAATTGAAAAACATAGAACAAGATATTCGTGAAATTTCACATGACTTGAATAGAGAGAAATCGGAATTAATTAATAACTTCGTTGCCATCGTAGAGAACTTATTTGAAGATCAAAAAAAGACGTTTAAATCAAAGTTAGTTTCCTCTATTGATTCAAATATTAAATGGGAGGCGATGAATAATGCCAATAAAATAAATTTGTACCGAATCATCCAGGAATCGCTCCAAAATATTAATAAATATGCCCAAGCAAATAGCATTAAGGTAGAATTCAAAAAAGAAATCGATAATTTGTTTTTACAAATAAGTGATGACGGGATTGGTTTTAACGTAAATAAGGCTAAAAAAGGAATTGGTTTACAAAATATGCATTCTAGAATTAATGAATGCAACGGAACATTTGAAATTAAATCAAAAAGAGGAGAAGGAACAATCATTACTGTTACAGTCCCAATATAACCAAGAAATAAATTTACAGCGAAATGACAACTGACTCAACTGCCGGAACAACAGTGAAAAAACATATATTAATAGTAGACGACCACCCGTTTATTATACAAGGCTATAAAAACGCTATCACCAGATACAAGCCAGACGAATTCGAATTTTTCATAGAACAAGCTAACGATTGTAAGTCAGGATATGATATTATTACAAACCCTGATACAAAAGCTTTCGACATTGCTTTTTTAGATATTAGTATGCCTGCCTACGAGGAAAAAGGTATGTTTTCTGGGGAAGATTTAGCTAAATTATTAAATAAATACATGCCAAATTGCAAAATCATTTTGCTCACGATGTATACTGAATTATTGAAAATCAAGAATATTATTGATGCCATAAACCCCCACGGACTTGTAATAAAAAACGATTTAACTTTTGACGAGCTCCTTTTTGGTTTTGATAAAGTGATAAATAATGAAATTTATTACAGTCAATCCATTCAAAAAATGATGGATTTAGACCAATCCGAAACTATAGAAATCGACTTGTTCGACAAACAAATTCTGTTTCATTTATCAAAAGGGACTAAAACAAAAGAAATTACACAATACATTCCGATATCATTAGAAGCGATTGAAAAAAGAAAGTTAAGTCTTAAAAAACGATTGGATTTAAAAGAAGAAAGTGATATTGAGTTGGTAAGAGAAGCCAAAAAAAGAGGCCTGTTGTTCTAATTTAGAGAATTATTTAATAAAAAACGGCATTTCATTGAAATGCCGTTTTTTTATGTATTATAGTTATTCTTCACTTAAAGCATTCCAGCCCCGAGCTTTCAGCGGAATTCGAGTATTGGCTCGAGTTACCAAATGTATTCCTTCACTTTCTTGGGTCATATGACCAATAATCGTGAAGTTTGGATTTCCTTTTATCTTGTCAAAATCTTCCATTTTAATAGTGAAAAGCAATTCATAATCCTCACCACCATTTATAGCAACGGTTGTTGCGTCTAAGTCAAATTCTTCGCAAGTATTCATAAACTGTGGGTCAAGAGGCAGTTTGTCTTCATATAAATTACAACCCACTTTCGATTTTTTGCACAAATGCATAATTTCTGATGACAATCCATCCGAAATATCAATCATTGCAGTTGGTTTTATTTCCAATGCGTGTAACAAAGTACGAACGTCTTGACGAGCTTCGGGTTTTAGTTGACGTTCAATTAAATAGGTGTACCCATCCAAATCAGGTTGTGAATTGGGGTTTACCTGAAAAACTTGTTTCTCTCTTTCCAAAACTTGCAATCCCATATATGCTGCGCCAATATCACCAGTTACCACCAATAAATCGGTTTGACCAGCTCCATTTCTATACACTATTTCGCTTTCATCGGCTTCACCAATAGCAGTAATGCTAATAATCATTCCTTTTTGTGAGGAAGTAGTGTCGCCACCAATAACATCTAGCTTGTATTCATTGGCAGCAAGCGTAATTCCATCAAATAATTCTTCTAAAGCTTCTAGCGGAAACCTATTGGAAACTGCAATTGAAACTAAAATCTGAGTGGCTTTCGCATTCATCGCACAAATGTCGGAAACATTAGTCACGACAGCTTTGTAACCCAAATGCCTTAACGGCATATAGCCCAAATCAAAATGAACTCCTTCAACTAATATATCTGTGGAAACAACTACTTTCTTGTCTTTAAAATCAAGAACCGCGGCATCATCACCAATTCCTTTTAAAGTGGAAGCTTGGTTGATTTTAAAGTTTTTTGTCAAGTGGTCTATCAGTCCAAATTCGCCTAATTGTGCAATACTGGTTCTTTGTGGGGATTTATCTTCAATCATAATTATAGTGAAGAATGAAGCAATCTTCATTCATCTGTTTTAAGTTTATTTTTTTGTGTTGCAAAGGTACAAAGTTTTGTTGCCACAGATTACACAGATTTTCACGAATGTTAATTAAACAAAAAAACCTGACAATTTTCATCATCAGGTTTCTGTCTTAATTCTTAATTCTTTTATCTTAATTCTTCTTAATCATTCAACTTCAAAACAGCCATAAATGCTTCTTGTGGAATTTCTACATTTCCAACTAATCGCATTCGCTTTTTACCTTTTTTCTGTTTTTCTAACAATTTACGTTTACGTGAAATATCTCCACCATAACATTTGGCAGTAACGTCTTTTCGTAAGGCTTTTATAGTCTCGCGAGCAATAATTTTGGCTCCAATTGCGGCTTGAATCGGAATGTCAAATTGTTGTCTCGGAATCAACTCACGCAATTTCTCACACATTTTTTTACCAATGTTATAGGCATTACTTTCATGTATTAAAGCAGAAAGAGCATCTACCGATTGTGCATTTAATAAAACATCTAGTTTTACTAATTTAGAAGTTCTCATTCCGATTGGTGAATAATCAAAAGATGCATATCCTTTGGAAACGGTTTTCAAACGATCGTAAAAATCAAATACAATTTCGGCCAAAGGCATATCAAAATTTAATTCTACTCTTTCCGTTGTCAAATAGGTTTGATTAGTTATCACGCCGCGTTTTTCAATACACAAAGACATTACATTACCTACAAAATCTGATTTTGTGATAATTGTAGCTTTTATATAAGGTTCTTCTACTCTGTCTAAACGCGAAGGTTCTGGTAAATCTGAAGGATTATTAACTATAAAAGGCGTTTCTGGATCTTTCTTGGTGTAAGCCAAATAGGAAACG
>CALPPA020000235.1 GCA_943325355.2 Klebsiella pneumoniae
ACAACCACGACGAACAATAGCAGTAGTTTCTGGAGCATTTGCATCGGTTTCTTCGTTTTGACATGCAAAAAGCATAAGGATTGCTGTTGCGGATAAAAGGATTTTTTTCATAATTTTTTTTTTAAATTAATATGGTTTGGTTAAATCACATACAATTATATGACAAAATAGATTAAAATCATATTTTTTGATTGGAAAATAGATTAAAAAAAAAATAAAGAGTTTAAGAGGGTAAAATAGTATGAATTATTTATAGATATTCATTCAATAGCTATCATATTAAACCTATTTTAATTGCTAAACACGTGATTTAAAATATTAGCACCCATTTTTAATGCTTTTTCGCGAACTTCAATCGGGTCGTTGTTTACTTCCGGATCTTCCCAACCATCGCCTAAATCACATTCGAAAGTGTAGAGTAATACTAATCTGTTTTCAATGAAAATCCCAAATGCTTGTGGGCGTTTTCCATCGTGCTCGTGAATTTTGGGTAAACCATTAGCAAATAAATAGGGTTTTTGAAAGATTTGATGATTTGAAGGAATCTCGACCAAATCATTGCTGGGGAAGATTTTCTTAATTTCTTTTCTAATGTATTGATTCATTCCGTAGTTATCATCAATATGAAGAAAACCTCCTGAAGCCATATAAATCCTTAGATTAGTAACATCGGCATCGCTAAAAACTACGTTTCCGTGACCAGTCATATGTACAAATGGATAGGAAAATAAATCGGGACTACTAGGATTTACAGTGGCCGGTTTTGATATTATTCGAGTATTGATATTGGCATTGCAATATTTAATCAAATTAGGTAAAGATGTCGGGTTTGCATACCAATCACCACCTCCACTGTATTTTATTACCGCAATTTCTTGTGAAAATGAATTCATTGAAACTACTAGAAATAAGTAAAATATTTTTTTCATAAATCATTAATTATTTTGTATTCCCCCTTTGAGGGTTAGGGGACTTTCATTCACAAAAACCACACTATGACACGCTACAATGGCAGCGGTTTCAGTTCGTAATCGAGTGTTTCCCAAAGATACTGGAATGTATTTATTATCAATTGCTAATGCAATTTCTTTTTCCGAGAAATCGCCTTCTGGTCCAATGAGTAAAGTGACGTTTTCATTTGGTTTCAGAACTGATTTCAGTGATTTTTTCTTGCTTTCCTCACAATGAGCAATCAATTGTAACCCGTCATTTTTGTGTTTTATGAATTCCTTAAAAGTAATAGCTTCATTCAGTTTTGGTAGAAACAACACATTGGATTGTTTCATTGCTGTTAATAGAATTTTCTCGAAACGTTCTCTATTTATTACTTTTCGTTCCGAACGATCACAAATAATAGGAGTGATTTCGTGAATGCCAATTTCGGTTGCTTTTTCTAAAAACCATTCGAAACGATCGTTCATTTTTGTTGGTGCAACGGCTAAATGCAAATGAAATTTTGAAGCTTCTGCTTTTTCAGTAGTAATAATCTTGACGGTACATTTATTGTCAGATGCCAGCGTGATTTCGGTCTTTAATAACAAACCCAAACCATTGGTAACAAATAAAATATCAGTGTCTTTCTTGCGCAAAACTTTGATGATATGCTTGCTTTCTTCTTTATCAAAAGAAAAATTTTCGGTGGTTTCGTCGATTGTTGGGTTATAAAATAATTGCATAATTTAGAATTGAATTCGTGCTTTTGAAACAACTGAAGAAGTTTCGAAGTTTTGGGTTAAAAACTTTTGATAACCTACAATTCCAATCATTGCAGCATTATCGGTGGTGTATTCAAATTTTGGAATATAAGTCTTCCAACCGCATTTTTGTTCGGCTGCTGCCAAAGTATTTCGAATTCCTGAATTAGCCGAAACGCCTCCGCCAATTGCGATTTGTGTGATTCCAGTTGCTGCAACTGCCAGTTTCAATTTATCCATCAAAATTTCGATAATTGTAAATTGGATGGAAGCACAAATATCGTTTAGATTTTCGGCAATAAAATTAGGGTTTTCTATCTTTTTCTTTTGGATAAAATATAAAATAGCGGTTTTCAACCCAGAGAAACTAAAGTCTAATCCAGGAACTTTTGGTTTGGTAAATGCAAAGGCTTTCGGATTTCCGAGTTGAGCATTTTTATCAACCAATGGTCCTCCTGGATAGGGAAGACCTAGTATTTTAGCACTTTTATCGAAAGCTTCTCCCACAGCATCGTCAGTGGTTTCGCCAATAATTTCCATATCAAAAAAGTCGTTCACTTTCACGATTTGAGTATGACCTCCAGAAATAGTTAAAGCTAAAAACGGAAATGTAGGTTTGTCAAATCCTTCCTCGTCAATAAAATGGGCTAATATATGCGCTTGCATATGGTTTACTGCAATCAGCGGAATATTTAAAGCTAATGACAATGATTTTGCAAAGGAACTACCAACAAGAAGCGAACCCATCAATCCTGGCCCTTGAGTAAATGCAATTGCAGATAATTGCTCTTTTGTTATATTTGCTTTACGCAAAGCTGCATCAATAACTGGAACAATGTTTTGTTGATGAGCACGTGAGGCTAATTCAGGAACTACACCACCGTATTGATTGTGAATCAACTGATTAGCCACAACATTCGACAGTACTTTATCGTTATTTAAAACCGCTGCAGCCGTGTCATCACAGGAACTTTCGATAGCAAGTATAAAAACCTCGGGATTTTGCATAAAAAGGCACAAATTTTGAATTATATTTGACAATCTGAAAAAGGGGTATTTACTAAGGAGCCAAAATTAAAGAATTTTTATGAAAGGGGCTTTCTTTCCATAGGTAAAATAAAATTTTTAAAAATTAAAACAATTACAAGTATCAAAAAACTTAAAAAAATAGTATTTCGTTCTATACTTGGACTAATCCTATTATTATTGGTACTTGGTATTTTGTTGACATTGCCATTTGTTCAAACTGCAATTGGGCATTATGTTACAAATGCACTCAACGAAAAACATAAAATTAACATTAATGTTGAGAAAGTTTCTTTGACGGTTTTTGGGGGTATGAAACTCAAAAAAGTCCTAATTCTAGATCATCATAAAGACACTTTGGTTTATTCCAACAGAATTAAAACTAACATTTTAGACTTTGAAAAATTATTAAATGTTGATCTGATTTTTGGAGATATAACTGCCGAAGGTTTGTATTTCAATATGAAAACCTACAAAAAGGAAAAGAAATCTAATCTTGATGTATTTGTTGCCGCTTTTGATTCGGGAGCTCCACCATCAAAAGGAAAATTTTTGATGACGGCCACCAAAGTAAAAATCACCAACGGTCGTTACAGTCTTATCGACGAGAATAGAGTAAATCCAACCGATGTTGATTTCACAAAATTGGATTTAGCTGCAACTGCTTTAAGGATTTATGGTCCAGAAGTGACAACAACCATCAATAAATTGTCTTTTCAGGATCATAGAGGAATCTTTATTGAAGATTTGAGCACAAAATTCAGTTATACACAAAAACATATCAAACTTGAAAATCTTGATTTAGTTACAAAAGAATCCAAGTTAAATGGTTCGGTGGTGATGAATTATGAAATTGAAGACTTTGCTAATTTTACTGACAAAGTAGAATTTGACATTAAACTCGAAAAGTCAATTTTGGCTTCAAATGATATTCGTAGTTTTTATAATGAATTAGGAAAAAATCAGTCTTTTAAAATTAAAGGAAGAATTAAAGGTCCTTTAAATAATTTGGTGTTATCTAATTTAAAATTAGCTGACTCTAAAAATTCTCAAATAATAGGTACCCTTCATTTTAAAAATCTTTTTCCAAGTAAAGGAAAAGAATTTTATATGAGTGGAAAATTCGATAAACTTTCGACTAGTTATG